>NZ_VNHM01000007.1 GCF_008124625.1 Desulfallas thermosapovorans DSM 6562 | reverse complement strand
ACAGGTTTGGCCACCTGACCACGGTTGCTGGGAAAGAGATTGGCATAGCGTGCTTCGATTTTGTCCCAGGGGATCATTTTAGCTAGTTTTACCCAGCGGTTATCGGCTCTTAATTTGCCTTCAAAGGGCAAATTAAATTCTTCGAGGTAATATTGATTTTCTATCCTGCGGAACATATTTTGCCTCCAAGTGCACGGTTTTTGCAACATTTACCGCATTTTCCATGCATTTTATTTCGACAAATATGTTCCTGAATCCTTGATTTTGTTGGGTTTTTGTTTCGTTCAGCAAGCCCTAAATATCATTGTTGCCGATACCGAAGGATGACGTTTGGCCAACCACTATATACCCGCCGTCGCTGGTTTGCTCTACCGAGGCAGCGGTATCCCAGTTAACTCCGCCGAAGGTTTGGGTCCAAGTTTCATTGCCCGAAGCGTCTGTTTTCACCAGGTATACGTCATAACCACCGGCCCCGAAGGAGTAGGTCTGCCCGGCCACAATGAACCCGCCGTCACTGGTTTGCCGGACCACCGTGGCGGAATCCGTTTCTTTTCCGCCGAAAGTTTTTTCCCATTCTTTCTTGCCTGCGGCATCTGTTTTTATCAGGTAGGCGTCGGAAGCACCGGCACCGGTTGAATTGGTGGTGCCGGCGATGATGTAGCCTCCATCGCTGGTTTGTAATACACAAGTCCCTGTATCTTCACTGGTGCCGCCGAACTCCCTATTCCACTGTTGGCGGCCGGAGGCGTCTGTCTTGACCAGATAGACGTTATAGTCCCCCCGCCCGAATACTGGTTGCGTGTTGCCGGCGATAATATATCCTCCGTCACCGGTTTGCCGCACCGAGTACCCTCGTTCGTTTTTACTGCCACCAAATGTCTTGTGCCACTGGAAGTAGCCCTTTGCACTGAGTTTAACCAGGTAGAGATCGTAATCCTGGCCACTTTGGGTTTCCCCCACAATAATATACCCGCCATCGTTTGTTGGTTGGATGAAGAAGCCCCGGTCGGTTTGTTTGTTCCCAACCGTGCGCTCCACATGCACTGTCCAATCAAGGGCAGCCCGGGCAGTAGATACATCAGGTCCTCCCCAAAACAGCATGGCCAGCATACATACCATAAAAAATTTATATTTATTAAAAATCATTTTTGTACACATAAAATAAACCCCTTAAGTGTTAGTTAAACCCATTATACCATGGAAGTTTTACTTGCTAAGGGGATAATTCGAAAGGTTAGCTTTAAAAGCTATTTGAAAGCATGTGTGAGATCCACTTATAATTTCTATGTTGACACCAAAACCTGCTTTTTGAACAATATCTTTAAGGCTATTATGTATTATTGTACATACTAATGATAAGGGAATAATTTTACAATTCGTTTATAGATAATGCAAACGGGAGGGCGAGTTTGGTATAATGGGTATAACCAATCCATGGTAAAGGGAAATGGGGTTTACACAATGACCGAAAATAATTTATATATCAACTACGAATTAATTACTGATAAACTGGCTGATATCAAGAAATCAGTGGCTTTGTTAAACACCATTGGGCAAGTTGAGCCGCAGAAATTTTACAAGGACGAGATTCTTGTTTCCGGCGCCAAGTATCAACTAATTCTATCCATTGAAGCAGCCCAAAGCATTTGTAATCACCTGGCTGCCAGGATAGCCAAAGAAGCCCCCCGAAGCTATGCGGACTGTTTTCGCATTTTGGGTGATAACGGTATCCTGTCCCGCGATTTGGTCCAAAAGCTCGTTTCCATGGCCAGGTTTAGAAATTTATTGGCCAACCAATACGGTAAAGTGGATAATTCAATTGTGCTTGATATATTGAAGCATAATATAGTAGATTTAATCACCTATACAAAAGAGATCAAACTATTTATATCCTCCGCCCGGGGATGAGTGAAATGAGCAATAAAAAAAAATATCTTCTTACATCACTGGAAAAAGAATCTGTGGAAAAACTGCTGAAAAGCAAATTATCTCAACGAGCGGAGATTTTATTTGCTTACCTGCACGGTTCTTTTTTATTGCCGACCTCCTGCGGTGATGTTGATGTTGCGGTATACCTTGATGATAAGGTAATGCCACAAAAACAGTGGGAATACGAAGTCGAACTTTCCCTATACCTGGAGGATCATGCCGGTATACCCGTTGACGTAATGGTATTGAATTTTGCCCCCATAGCGTTACGTTATCACGTTACCAGAGGCAAAATTCTATTCAGCCGGGATGAAAAAACCAGATTTGATTTTTTAGAAAAAACCTGGCGAGAATACTTTGATTATCAACCAATGATCAAGTCCTTTTTCAATGATCTAATATAGAGAGCAAATAAAAGTAACGCCCCCGGAGTAAAATAAAGGTAGCACCAAAACAGCACAGCATTGTATCTTCTTGACCGGTATAGTCATTTATTTGGTGGTTTTTGGAGCATTTTTATCAAACCGAACTGGATGGTGAATTGCATGCTTGATAAGGACACTTTAAAAGAAGTAATTGCTGCCGCCCTTGCCCATGGCGGTGATTTTGCCGATGTTTACGTGGAATACAAAAAGGTGACCGGTATCGGGTGTGAGGACGGCAAAATTGAGCGTATCCACTCGGGCATCGAATCCGGGGCGGGGATTAGGGTATTGTCCGGCGACCATACATCTTATGCTTATACCAATGATTTGAGCAGGGAGGGCTTGCTGGAAGCGGCCCGTATTGTAAGCCACGCCGTGGCGGGCCAGGGCGGGGATGTATCCTTTGAACTGCGCCGGGTGGAGTCCCCGGTTAGCTTTACGGTACTGCAAAGGCCGGATCAGGTGTCCACCGAGGATAAGGTCAAGGCGGTAAAGGCGGCGGATGAAGCCGCCCGGGCGGTGGACAAAGAAAAAATTAAACAGGTGATGGTTGGTTATGGCGATGTGGTACAGCATGTGATTGTGGCCAATAGTGACGGTGATTATGTGGAAGATGAAAGGGTGCGCACCCGGCTGATGGTTCAGGCGGTGGCTACAGAAGGATCGGTAATCCAAACGGGCTTTGAAGCGGTGGGCGGACACGGCGGCTTTGAACTACTGGAACGCAACAATCCCCGGGAAGTGGGGGTCGCCGCAGCCCGGCGGGCGGTGCAGATGCTGGCCGCCAAGCCGGCACCGGCCGGGAAAATGCCGGTGGTGCTGGCGGGAGAGGCCGGCGGCACCATGGTACATGAGGCCTGCGGCCATGGATTGGAAGCCGACCTGGTACAAAAGGGCCTTTCGGTATACGCCGGTAAAAAGGGCCAGCAAGTGGCGGCGGAATGTGTTACCGTTGTGGATGATGCCACCCTGCCGGAACGCTATGGTTCCTACAGCTTTGACGATGAGGGTGTGCCCTCCCGCAAAGTGGTTTTAATCGAGAATGGTATATTAAAAGATTTTATGTATGACCGGCTCACTGCCAAACGGGACGGTGTTGAGCCCAACGGTCACGGTCGCCGGGAATCCTACCAGCATAAACCCATCCCCCGCATGGGTAATACCTATATTGCACCAGGCAAAGACGACCCGCAGCAAATTATCCGCGAGACCGGCAACGGTTTGCTGGTGAAAAAAATGGGCGGCGGGCAGGTTAACACCACCACCGGGGACTTTGTTTTTGATGTGGCCGAAGGTTATCTCATTGAAAACGGTGAGGTTGGCCCCATGGTACGGGGTGCCACGTTGACCGGCAACGGCCCCGAGGTACTCCGGATTATTGAGGCGGTGGGCGGTGACCTGGGCTTCACCATCGGTACCTGTGGTAAAGACGGCCAGGGCGTTCCGGTGAGCGATGCCCAGCCCACCATTAGAATTAAAGAGCTGGTGGTTGGCGGTACGGGCCACGGGGAATAAAATGCACAAAATTGGTGCCGGGTGTTGAAAGGTTTTGGCTTTTGCAAGATATGTATTATACTATGGAGAATAATATGTTTCTTGATGATATTATAGTGTTTATATTGGGTGCCTGCATTGGCAGCTTCCTCAATGTATGCATCCACCGCCTGCCCCTGGGGCAATCGGTGGTTTATAATCCATCCCATTGCCCCGGCTGTGGCCACAGGCTTAAGGCGCTTGATTTGGTGCCTTTGCTTAGCTATATACTGCTCAGGGGACGCTGCCGTTATTGCGGAACAAGAATACCGGCCCGGTATCCCCTGGTGGAATCGACCGCAGCGGTGTTTTTCGGGGCTGTTTATCAATTCTGGGGTTGGCAGTGGCAGTCGGTTTCCATGTGGGTGTTTTTTGCCGTGCTGCTGGCTGCGGCACTGATCGATTACCGGCATAAAATTATTCCCGACGAGCTCATCATAACGGGTCTGGTACTGGGCCTGCCCCTGGTGTATTTGTCGGGGACAGGTAAATTAATTGACGGTTTAATCGGCTTTTTGGGGGCCGGAGTGCTGTTCTTGATCATTGCCCTGGTGTCAAAGGGTGGTATGGGCGGAGGAGACATTAAATTAAGCGCTTTAATGGGGTTATTTTTGGGCTGGCCTGACATCCTGGTGGCACTTTTTATCTCCTTTTTGGTAGGCGGCCTGTCGGGGATTATGCTCATGGCTCTGGGACAAAAGGGCAGAAAAGATGCCGTGCCCTTTGGACCTTACCTGGCCCTGGGCGGTGTGGTGGCAGCCTTTGGCGCTGATTGGATAATTAAATGGTACTGGAGTATTTCCGGTCTATAGATCATTAATTGACAGTTACACTGCTAAAAGCATAGCGCTCCGGCTCCGGGCGCTATGCTTTACATAAATTGGGTAGCCCGCTGTGTGACGGTTACTGGCTGACCACTTTGGTCATTAAACGGGCCAGGACTTGTCGCTCGTTGGGGTCAGCTACCTGCCACAACTCCTTGATGGCCTGCTGTTCCGGGTTAGACGGGGGCACGCTTTGAGCCAGCAGGTCTCCCACCTGGTAAGCCAGTGAATTAATTTTCTCCCTTGCAATGCCAAGTTCCTCGGCAAACTCCATAGCGTTCTTTAAATAATTCTTCCAGGTTGGCCAATCGGTGTTGACGTTTTGACGAAAATTGAAGTCCATGATTAACACCCCTCCTTGTATTTATAGTTTTATTATGTAACCAAATTCTTTTTTTATTTTCACACGGCCATTTGAAAGTTATGCATATAAATAAGTAATAATTTTCATCATCATCCATTATTGTACTGAGGGGGAAATTTTTCATATGGCACAACCGTTGATAGCGGCGCATATGCTGTATTATAAGTGCATATAATGCTACTTTGGTATTGTACCAAATGCCGATGCAAGGAACTTGATCCTGCGGTGTTTACTTCCTTTAGGGGGCATATTTAATGAAAATAGGCGATATTGTCACCAGGAAAGTAGCCGGGGAGGAGGCCCAGTTTTGTGTAATTGGTTTTTACACCGACCAGCAAACCGGGCAAAAGGTCGCCATAGTGGCAATGCTGGATCCCAATTTTGTGGTTCAGGTCTCCGTCCAGGAACTGGCGCCGGTTACGTTTAAAGATTTGATTGCCTTGACGGCCAATTCTTTTTTTATGCATTAACTGCCATCAGGTGGTTTTTTTTTGTCCCTAAAAATAGTACGTTTCTGATTTGTGTTTGGTACGGAAAGGAATAGTTTATTTTCCATTGAATTATAATAACTTAACTGAAAGGAGCGATCACGAGCATCATGGATTCCCAATACAAAAAATATGCGGAAAATGCGGTGCATAAAGCTTTGCGATCAGGTGCATCCATGGCCGAGGCATATATCAGCAGCAGTAAGGAACTGGAGATTGAAGTGCGAGAGCAGGCTGTGGATACAATGAAACTAGCGGAAGATCGAGGCATGGGCATCCGGGTGTTTCAGGATGGTAAAAACGGTTTTGCCTTCACCACCGACCTGAGCGATGGTGCCATAGATGAGGCGGTAAGACAGGCTCTGGCCAACGCCCGGCTCTCTGAGCCCGATGAATACCGCCTGTTGCCCCGGCCTGCCCCAAGCTACCCGGAAATGGATTTATACGACACGGCTATCCGGGCTGCCACTGTCGAGGAAAAAATCGACATGGCCCGTACTATGGAAAAGGAAGCCCGGGCTGCTGATAAGCGGATCAGTATAATTGAAAGCTCCACCTACCACGATGGCGAAGCCGAGGTTATATTGGTGAACTCCCATGGCATTTCCCTGCAGTACGGAGTAGCTTATTGCGGCATGTATATCACCCTGGTAGCGGGTCAGGGAGAGGAAAGCCAGACCGGGTTTGCCATGAAATATGGCCTGCGCTATGCTGATCTGGACCCCGCAGCCCTGGGCCGGGAGGCCGCAAGCCGGGCGGTACGTATGCTGGGGGCCAGGCCTGTGGCTTCCCGGCAGGCACCGGTGGTGCTGGAGCCCTATGTCGCCACGGGGTTTTTAGGCGTGCTGGCACCGGCCCTGTCCGCTGAAGCGGTGCAAAAGGGGCGTTCACTGTTCGCAGGTAAAGTGGGCCAACAGGTGGCCTCGGATCAAATCAACATTATTGATGACGGTACTTTGCCCGGGGGCATCGCTTCGGCGCCCTTTGACGGGGAAGGGGTGCCCATGTCCAGGACGGTACTGGTTCAGGGCGGCCTGCTGCAGGGATTTTTACACAACGTGTATACAGCTGCCAGGGACGGGGTGTTATCCACGGGCAACGGCACGCGCGGGTCCTTTAAAGGCACTCCCGAGGTGGGTACCACCAACTTTTTCATTGAACCGGGCAGTCAAACTCCTGAACAAATCATTGGTGATATAAAAAGCGGCCTGTATGTAACCGAGGTGATGGGGTTGCATACTGCCAATCCCATATCGGGTGACTTCTCCCTGGGGGCAAGCGGGCTGTGGATTGAAAATGGACAATTGGCCTATCCGGTGCGGGGCCTGGCCATTGCCGGCAACATTATGGAAATGCTGGGTCGGGTTGACGCGGTGGGTAGCGACCTGCAATTCTTCGGTACCCGGGGTGCCCCCACCATCAGAGTTTCCCGCATGAGTATAAGCGGCGGGGGTCAGGCTTAAAGTTTTTTAAAAACTTTAAGAGTTTGTTCAAAAGTAGCCTTTGGTGCTCTTCCAACCATATATACATGCCTTTCCAGGGCACAAAACGTTATGAAAAATTTCTTTTAGACTTCAATACCCGGCACCTGCGTAAGCACTATAAAAGCCAGCCAGCGTAGAGCTCACAGGTGTATCTGGCGCGGGCTTTGGGAACAGCCTCTTTAAGAAAAGATAAACCGGGTTGTTTAACGGGATTCGTGAAATATGGTCGGGACTATGCAACCAGGGTCATTTATGTTAAAATATTCCCATCTTTTTTGAGGTGATTTGGGTGAAAATACTGGTGCTGCACGGCCCGAATCTGAATATGCTGGGCAAAAGGGAACCCGGTGTGTATGGTACCGGGTCACTGGGGGACATAAACGCGTCCCTGGAGGAGCTGGCCCGGGAACTGGCAGTGGACATTGATTTTATCCAGTCCAATCATGAAGGGGTGCTGATAGATAGCCTGCATACCGCTGTTGATGATTACGACGCTGTAATATTGAACCCGGGTGCCTTGACCCACTACAGTTATGCCTTGCGTGACGCGGTGGCCGCCATTGCCATACCGGTGGTTGAAGTGCATATTTCCAATATCCATGCCCGGGAGGATTTTCGTCGTTATTCGGTGATTGCTCCCGTGGCGGCGGGGCAGATATCCGGCTTTGGCGCGCTGGGGTACCGGTTGGCCTTACGGGCGGTGGTGGAAATGGCCCGGGTACCCTGGACGGAGGAATGAAAATGAAAACCCGCATAAACAAAGTGGCCGCAGCCTTAAAGGAAAATGCCCTGGACGCGTTGCTGGTACTACAACCCGAAAACCGGTATTACTTAAGCGGATTCACCGGTGATACAGGTGCACTGCTTATTACAGCCGGGACATCCTTTTTAATAACCGACTTCCGGTACACTCAGCAGGCGAAAGAACAAAGCCCGCACCTGGAAATAAAAAAAATGGAAACCACCCTGGCAGAGGCGCTGGTGGAATTGATCAGCCGGCTGGGTTTACACGTTCTGGGATTTGAGTCCGATTACATAAGTTACAAGTTTTACGACACACTGCAGGAGAAACTGCAGCAAGTGTCACTGCGCCCGGTGGAGGGTATCGTTGAACAATTCCGCCTGGTCAAAAATAAATCCGAACTGGCTACCATTGAGAGGGCTATGGGCCTCTTAGATGAAGGTTTTGAGCATATCTGCAACTTAATCAAACCTGGTGTTACTGAAAGGGAGATAGCCCTGGAACTGGAGATGTTTATGCGCCGGCGGGGTGCTGAAAGAATAGCATTTCCCTTCATTGTGGCTTCAGGTCCCCGGGCTGCATTGCCCCACGGTGAGGCCTCGGCGAAAACCATTAACCACGGCGATATTATAACCATAGATTTCGGCGTGGTGGTGGATAATTATAATTCGGATATGACCAGGACGGTATCCCTGGGTTCACCCGGTGCGTTAATCAGACAAATATATGATATTGTGTTGGAGGCCCAACTGGCAGGCCTCGCCGCGGTAAAAGCCGGTGTGGCGGCAAGTAGCGTGGACAAGGCTGCCCGGGATATTATCGCTTCCCACGGGTACGGCGAATATTTCGGACATAGCACCGGGCATGGTGTGGGGCTGGCAGTGCATGAGGGGCCGCGGCTTTCCATGAGAGATGACACCATTTTGCAAGAAGGCATGGTGGTCACTATAGAACCGGGTATTTACCTGCCAGGCACCGGGGGGGTGCGTATCGAGGATAGTGTGGTGGTTGAGAAATACGGCTGTCGCAGGCTTACCAAATCACCCAAGGACAGGCTTATAGAGCTTTGATTGTGCAGCTTTGTGATGAATCCTGGTTGTGCCGCTAATAATAAATTGGGATATTTCAAGGAGGCGTAGAATTTGGTTTCAACTAATGATTTTCGTACCGGCCTGACCATAGAGCTGGAAGGCGATGTTTACCAGGTGGTGGAATTTCAGCATGTTAAGCCGGGTAAAGGTGCGGCCTTCGTACGGTCCAAACTGAAAAACCTGCGTACCGGTGCAGTGGTGGACAAAACCTTTAACGCCGGGGAAAAAATGCCCAGGGCCCGGATAGATCGCCGGGAGGCCCAGTATCTGTACAATGACGGATCCGATTATCATTTTATGGATATGGAAAGTTTTGACCAGTTCAGTCTTAATAACGATCAGCTGGGCGACGCCATTAAATTTCTCAAAGAGAACATGACCATTACAGTTATGATGTTTCAGGGACGTACCATTGGTGTGGATTTGCCAAATGTTGTGGAACTGGAAGTGGTGGAAACAGCACCGGGTATCAAGGGCGATACCGCATCCGGTGGCTCCAAACCGGCTACGTTGGAAACAGGCTATGTTGTACAGGTACCGTTTTTTATAAACACCGGGGATATACTGCAGATAGATACCCGTACCGGTCACTATATTAAAAGGGCTTAGTATTGGTGCCGGGTGTTGAAAGGTTGAAAGTAAAAACTTTTAACCTTTCAACACCCGGCACCGTCAAAGAGGGATGGTTTGTGCGTTTTTGAGTGTAGTTTGTTACCTTAATAAGGAAACAAATGTTTAAAAACCCCCTGAACGGAGATACTATTTTTGATACGTAACCACAAAGGGGGTATTTTTGTGTCTGATCTTAAGTCAAAGGTGGCTTACTTGCAGGGACTGGCCAATGGTATGAATATGGAGGCCGATAGCAAAGAAGGCAAGCTGCTGGGTGGTATCATTGACGTTTTAGACGAATTTGCCGACTCATTTTCCGAACTGGAGGAATCTCAGGAGCAACTGGAAGAGTATGTGGAAACCCTGGATGAAGATTTATATACCCTGGAGAATGATATGCACGGCGAGGAGGAACTGGAAGAATATATGGAGGTGGACTGCCCACGCTGCGGGGAAACGGTACTTTTTGATTCCGATATTGTAGAGGATGAGGATATCATTGAGGTTACCTGTCCCAATTGCGATGAGGTGGTTTTCGTAAACGACGATGGTTATGAAACTGCAGATGAACCTGAAATATTGCATAGCCGGAACTCAGCGATTGAGGAAGATATATAGCCGGCATATAGCAACAGGTGAAGAACGACAGTAATGCACATAGCTGCTTTTGCTTGGGCAAAGGCGGCTTTTTTATATGTCCTGGAGTAGTTGAGATATAAAAATATTTGGATATAGAGATTATTTTATTAGGTAAATAGTGGTCCCAGTTGCCTTTTACCGGTTATTTTGGCGGGTGCCGCCGCAACCCGCTCCTTGACTTACCTGTCTGTCCCAATTACAATAGTGCCAGGTATTTTATGAAAAAAATATAAGTGTTTACAGTTGGGCCGGTGCTTTCTGGGGCCGACCCCGATTAAAAAATTACAGGCAGGTGGATAATAATGAGCGCTCAGAAAATAGTGATTATTGGCGGCGTGGCCGCAGGTCCCAAAGCAGCCGCCAGGGCCCGTAGAGTTAACCCCGATGCAGAAATTACCATTATAGAGAAAGGCAAACTAATTTCCTACGCGGGATGTGGTATGCCTTTTTATTTAGCCGGTGAAGTGCATAAATTCGACCACTTGTTTGAAACCACTTATGGTGTAATCAGAGACGAAGAATACTTCTGGCGTGAAAAGGGTGTTCGTGTAATTACCCGCACCGAAGCCAAATCCATAGACCGGGATAAAAAAGAAGTACATGTGGAAAACCTGGAGACCGGTGAGAAATACACCGTTCCCTATGACAAGCTGGTGCTGGCCACCGGTGCCCAGCCCTTTGTGCCGCCCATAGAAGGCCTGAACCTGAAGGGTGTGTACAAGCTGAACCATCCCGACGATGCCCGTCAAATCAAGGAGTACCTGGGTGAGATGGAAGGCGGCGAGGCTGTTATCATCGGTGCCGGTTTTATCGGTATGGAAACAGCGGACGCCCTGATGAAGCTACATATGTTCTGCTCTGTGGTGGAACTGCAGGACCAGATTTTACCCGGCGTGCTGGACAAGGATATGGCCGAGGTACTGGCTAAAAAATTAACGGACCAGGGCCTGGAATTTTATCTGGGGCACAAGGTTTTAAAACTGGAAGGGGACGAAGAGGGCCGGGTAACCTCGGTGGTTACCGACCAGGGCACCATTGATACCGAGCTGGTGGTGGTTTCCGTTGGCGTGCGTCCCAACGTGCAGCTGGCCAGGGATGCCGGCCTGACCATTGGCGAAACCGGTGCCATTGCCGTCAATGACCATATGCAGACCAGCGACCCGGATATTTACGCCCTGGGCGATTGTGTGGAAAATACCCACCTGGTAAGCGGCAAAAAGGTATTTGTGCCGCTGGCCACCTATGCCAACCGGCAGGGCCGTGTAGTGGGCGACAATGTGGCCGGGGGCAATGAGGTTTTCCGGGGTATTCTGGCCACCGGGGTGCTGCATACCATGGGCTTTAACATCGGCCGCACCGGACTGAGCGAAAAACAGGCCCGGGATTTGGGCTACCAGGTGGTAACCGCCATATACCATGGCTTTGACCGCACCCACTACCATCCCGGGCACGGCATGGTGCTGATGAAGATGGTTACCGAAAAAGATACGGGTAAGATCCTGGGTGCCCAGGCGCTGGGCCAGGGGGACGCCGTCAAGCGCATCGATGTGGTGGCCACGGCCATCACCATGGGCGCCACCGTGGAGCAGTTATTTGATGTCGACCTCGGTTACGCGCCGCCCTTTGCCACTCCCATTGATGTGAGCATGCACACCGCCAATATTATCCGCAACAAATTGGCCGGGCTGGCGGAGACCATTACGGTGCAAGAGCTGAAGCAGAAAATGGACCGAGGCGACGATATGGTCATTTTGGATGTGCGCACCGAGCCCCAGTTTAAAATGCGCCGCCTCAAGGATGACCGGGTCAAACTGGTGGTACTGGGCGATTTGCGCGAAAGAATAGAAGAGATTCCCCGGGATAAGGAAATCGTGGCGGTTTGTGCCCTGGGTACCCGCAGCTATGAAGCATTGCGTACCCTTAAGGGTGCCGGGTTTAAAGATGTCAAATACGTGGAGGGCGGCCTGCAAGCCTGGCCCTACGACCTGTAAGCCCGGCCGCCGGGTGTGTATGTAAAACTGTTGTCATGAAGTAAATGAATTAACGCTCTATAAAATTTTTACAAACTAAAAAGACAGGTTGCTGTTTTGGCTTATGAACAGCGACCTGTTTTTTGTGTTTTCAGGGCATATTTTTCCAATGCCGTAAATAAATTATTAAATAACCGGGGACGGGCTGTGGTTTATATATGACAGCAACCTGGAGGGATGCGAAAAGTGAGTAATACAATAACCAGAACAATTCCCGGCCCCGCCGGACCCGCCCGGTGCACAGCCGGTGCCGGGGCGTGGCGGCAAATAATGCCTGTTCTCCCACCCAATCTGGCCAGAATGATCGGCCAGGTTCCGTCCCGTTACCTGGCCGGGTTGGAGGAAATCAGGCTGCGGCGGGACAGGCCTTTAATGCTGGGAGTGGAGGGATGTGATTATTTTATACGGCAGGACGGTGCGCCGGTAACGGTGCCATCCGGGGCTTACACGGTTAATGCGGCCGACCTGGAAAGGGTGCTGCACAATATCAGCGGTTCCTCCATGTATGCATTGGAGGAGGAACTGAGAAACGGTTATGTTACTTTGCCCGGCGGCCACAGAGTTGGTTTAACGGGAAAGGCCGTGCTGGATAAAGGCCGGGTAAAAACACTGAAATATCTTTCGGGGCTGAACATTCGTGTCTGCAGGGAGATAAAAGGGGTGGCCGATGGATTATTTAAACATTTGATTGACCGTAAAGTAAACAATGTTTATCATACCGTTATTTTTTCACCGCCCCGGTGCGGCAAAACAACCCTGCTGCGGGACCTGGTGCGCCAGGTAAGCAACGGTTCACCGGGTTTGCATTTTGCCGGGCGCACCGTGGGTGTGGTGGACGAGCGTTCAGAAATTGCCGGGTGCCACCGCGGGGTACCCCAGATGGATGTGGGGGTGAGAACCGATGTGCTGGACGGTTGTCCCAAAGCCCAGGGGATGATGATGCTGCTGCGGGCCATGTCGCCGGATGTGATTGTTACCGACGAAATTGGACGCATGGAGGATATTCACGCGCTGGAAGAGGTGTTTAACGCCGGGGTGCGCGTCATTGTTACCATACACGGTTCATCACTGCGGGAATTGGCCAACCGCCCGGCATTAAAATACCTTCTTCAGCTTAATGTTATTGAACGTTTTGTGCTTTTAGGCCGTTCCCGGGGTGTGGGCACGGTGGAGAAGATTTTCAGCGGTGCGGATCTGCCCAAGATGGGGGTGAATACGTGCTGAAACTAATTGGGGGGCTGCTGGTGGTGGCCAGCAGCGGGTTGGCCGGGTGGTGGGTGTCCAGGGGATATGCCCGCCGCCCGGTGGAACTGCGGCAGTTTATCGCAGCTTTGCAGCTATTGGAAACCGAAATTACCTATGCCGCTACGCCGCTGCCCGAGGCGCTGGGCAGGGTGGCGGAACAGGTGGGGTCCCCGGCAGCCTCTTTCTTCCGGCAGGTATCCGGTGCTCTCGGTGCCCACACGGGTTGTTCCGCCAGGGAAGCCTGGCACGCCGCTTTAAGGACCCATGGCCCCGGCAGCGCCCTGAGTTCCGGTGACTTGGCTGTACTGGGAGGTCTGGGCAACAGCATTGGCATTTCCGACCGGGAAGACCAGGGTAAACACCTGCGACTGGCTGCGGAGCAGTTAAAAACCGCCCTGGTGGCGGCGGATGACGCAGCGGCTAAAAATGTTAGAATGTGGAACTATTTGGGTTTGCTGGGCGGGTTAATTATTGTTCTGGCCCTTTACTAAAAAGGAGGAGTGTTCATTGGGTGCCAACATAGATTTAATATTTAAAATTGCCGGTATTGGTATACTGGTGGCCGTGGCGCATATGGTGCTGAAAAATTCCGGCAAAGAGGACTATGGTTTTGCAGTGACCCTTACGGGTATTGCAGTGGTGTTGATCATGGTGATCCAAATGCTGGGCACCCTTTTCGACGAGGTAAAGACAGTTTTTAAATTATTCTAGGCGGTGGTGCTATGGATATTTTGCAGGTATCCGGTATCGCCCTGACCGGTGCGGTGCTGGCCGTGGTGCTGAAGCAAAAGTCACCGCCCATGGCAGTGCTGCTCAGTATTGCGGTGGGTGTGGTCATATTCCTGCTGGTGCTGGGCAAAATAGGCGCGGTTGTGGACGTGCTGAAACAGTTGTCCGACAGGGCGGACATTAGCTCGGTATACCTGGGTACATTGTTGAAAATCATCGGTATCGCTTATATCGCCGATTTTATCGCCCAGATATGCCGGGACGCCGATCAAGGAGCCTTTGCCACCAAAGTGGAATTGGCCGCCAAAGTGTTGGTGCTGGTGTTGGCGGTACCGATCATGGTGGCGGTGCTGCAGGCCCTGCTGAGGTTGATACCGTAAGGGGGGATGAGATTGAGCTTGATATGCCGCATCCGGTGCACGCTTTTGTTGTTCATACTGCATATTTTTCTGGCCTTGGCCCTGCCCCTGGCTGCCTGGGCCGCGCCGGATATCCCCGGGGGACTGGACGAGCAGGCGGGCAGGCTGGACATGGAAGAGATTCAACAGTTTGTAAACCGGATGGATCATGATTTGCAAAGCGCGCTGCCCGAGACTGATTTTAAGGCACTGGTTACGGGTCTGGCCACGGGCCAAATATCACTGCAACCCACCGAGGTATTTAACCGGTGTATTAGTTATATATTTCGCGAAGTAGTGGCCAATTCCGCGCTGCTGGGCAAGCTGGTGGTGCTGGCTGTAATTTGCGCGGTGTTGCAGAATATTACCGGCGCCTTCGAAAAGGGTACCACCGGGCAACTGACCCATATGGTGGCTTATCTGGTTCTGGTCACCATTGCCGTGGGCTCCTTTACCATGACCATCCAATTGGGCCGGGAAGTGGTGGATAAAATGGTCACCTTTATGCAGGCCCTGCTGCCGCTTTTGCTGACGCTGCTGGTGGCCGTGGGGGGCATTGCCTCGGCCGCCATATTTCACCCCCTTATTTTTATCACCATCGCCACCTTCGGCACCGTAATCAAGAATGTCATCTTACCTCTGATATTTTTTTCAGCAGTGCTGGAGATAGTTAGCGGGTTGTCCAAACAATTTCAGGTCTCCAGGTTGGCCGGGCTGCTCAAAGGAGCCGCCATGGGTTTAATGGGGCTTTTAAGTACCATATTCCTTGGTATCATGGCTATTCAGGGGGTGGCCGGAGCTGTGGGGGACAGTGTAACCTTCCGCACGGCCAAGTTTGCCACCGACACCTTTATACCCGTGGTGGGCGGTGTTTTCAGTGATGCGCTGGGGGCGGTGATTCGCTCTTCGCTGCTGATCAAAAACGCGGTGGGCATTGCCGGGGTGCTTATTATCATCATGATACTGGTCATCCCCCTGGTAAAAATAATCACCATCGCCTTTATTTATAAACTGGCCGGGGCGGTTATTCAACCCGTTGGTGAGGAAAGAATCAGCGACTGTCTGAACGGCCTGGGCAACAGCTTGATTACCGTTTTTGCCGCCGTGGCCATGGTGGGATTGCTGTTCTTTTTTGCCCTGGCCATAGTGGTGGGCCTGGGTAATATAACGGTCATGCTGCATTAAGCGGGAAAGGGGCCGGTAGCATGGATGTACTGCGGGAATTGATACAAACCATTATCGTTATTGTGGTGCTGGCCGTGCTGGTGGAAATGCTGCTGCCCGGCGGTGACATGCGCCGTTATGTCAAGATGGTCATGGGGCTTTTGATCATCATGGCGGTGATGCAGGCGGCAGCCGGGGTGATTCATAGCGATCTTGTGCGGGACATACCCGCGGTTACCGCTGTGGACAGCGGTGCGCCTCCCCTGGATGATATTATGGCCGCCGGACAAGGGTTGGCGCGGGAAGACCGGGAGCTGGCGGTGCAGCAGTATAGCAAGGCCCTTTCCGGTCAGGTGCTTGCACTGGCCCGGATGAATGGGGAACTGCAGGTGCTGGACGCCCGGGTGACGGTTGATGAGAACAGCGCCATAGAGGAAATAAACATTGTTTTTGCCGCCGCGGATGGAGACAACACGCCTTCCAGCCAAAGCGCCGGCGACGGAGCACGTCAAGCGGACCAGGACGCGGGTGGAGATTTAGGGGTGCAGCCCGTGGTGGTTGATATAAAGGGAGGAGATGTTGCGGGTAAAGAGTCTCCCGCCCCGGCGGTTACACCTGAACAGGAAAGGGCGGCTGCCGGTCAAGCCGCGATGGTGGCTGAATTCTATAACCTGCGGCGGGATCAGGTCAAATATGAGTTTCGGGATCTTTAATTACCATGGCGAGGTGATGATATGAACATACCGGATATTTTTCATCCCAAGCATAAAAAATTCGGGTTAATGGCTTTGTTATTTATGCTGGGTGTTATGTTGATCTTGGTGGGTAGTTGCGACAGCGACAGCATTAAATCCGGTGCCGGGAAAAACCCGCCGGATACCGGTGCGACGGCTGGCACCGGTGAACCCGGTGCCATTACAAGTTCCCTCATGACCAGGGAAGAAAAGGAATTGGCCGGTGAACTGCGCCAAATGCTGGAACAGGTGGCCGGAGCCGGTCGGGTGGAAGTAACTGTACAACTGGCCGCCTCTACCAACCACGATTATGCCATCAACACCACCACCGGGCTTAAGACTACCCGGGAGAATGACCAGAGCGGCGGTTCCCGGCAGATTACCGAAAATACCGACACCAGCACAGTGGTGATGGCCAGGGGGAATCAGGGACTGGAAGAACCCGTGGTGAAAAAACAAGTGGCCCCTGATGTGGCCGGTATCATGGTGGTGGCCCAGGGGGCGGGTATCCCCCGAGTGAAGGCCGATTTGTTCCGGGCGGTACAGGTGGCGCTGGGTGTGGAACCGCATAAAATTATCGTGCTGCCCATGAAAAAGGGGGCATAGGTGCACGTTGGTGAGTAAAGCAGGACAGCACATGTCCCGGGAGGAGGTTTTTAACAGTGATTACAATAATAAAGTTGGATCGCAATAAAATATTGCTGGCGGTTCTTTTGCTGGTGGGTATTATTTTATGCGTGGCGGGTTTTAGCGGCCTGGCCGAAAAAATGTTGGGTTTGGAGGATAAGCCCTCCACCGCTGCCACAGTAACCCTTTCCCATCCTGAAAGCGATGATGAGGCAGGGGATATGGGGCCCGGTGAAGCACAGGTTGTTGACCAGACAATTATGAATGATGTTGATAACACAACAGGCAGCTCTTACTTTGTCGAAGCCCGCATGAGCCTGGAACAGGCCCGGGGTAAAGAGATGGAAACCCTGCGGGAAGTGCTGGCTTCGGAGGCGGATGAAGAGGTTCGGAAAACTGCCCAGGAGAGATTGATGATGCTGAGCAGCAAGATATCCCAGGAAATGGAGTTGGAAAATTTGATTCGGGCCAAGGGCTACCAGGATGCTGCCGTGTTTTTAGATAGCGATACCGTTACGGTGATACTGCGACCCGGCAAAGATATGGCTATTGATACGGATAACACCACCATTGCGGGGCTGGTGTCCAAAACCACCGGTGTCCCCGAAGAAGGCGTCATTGTAATAACCAGGGCTAACTAGCAATAGCAAGACACAGGGACGTTCCGTTTGTTTTATTTTGACAAGACAAACTCAACGTCCCATTGTTTTGCTTGCCGCCGTGCCCCCTTTGTCCCGGCACGGAGCATATATTGTACTGTATACAGTGTAATTTGCTTATATATTGTATACTTGGGCTGAATCTATTTTATTTTTCCATATGCAGATATATAATTTATTTCATGAATCAGGTTGTTAACTGACGGCAGCCTGTCTTTTTTATGGAGGAGATTTTAATGGCTGTGGTAAAAATTACCGACACAACACTGCGGGATGGTCATCAAAGTTTATGGGCCACCAGGATGAGCATCGAGGATATGCTGCCCATTGTAGAAAAGCTGGACACGGTGGGTTACCACTCGCTGGAGGTCTGGGGCGGCGCTACCTTTGATGTTTGTTTGCGTTATCTCAATGAAGATCCCTGGGAAAGGCTGCGTACTTTAAAAAAATATATAAAACGAACGCCATTACAAATGCTGCTGCGGGGACAGTCGCTGGTAGGTTACCAGCATTACCCGGATGATGTGGTGGAGGCATTCGTTTTCAAGATGGTGGAAAACGGCATCGACATCATCCGGGTTTTTGATGCCTTGAACGATATACGTAATATGGAAACGGCGGTGCGGGCAGGCAAAAGGGCGGGTGCCCGCGTTCAGGCCTCGGTGGTATATACGGTGAGCCCGGTACATACCACCGGGCATTATTTGGAAACCGCCGAAAAGCTGGCGGAAATGGGGGCTGACTCCATTTGTGTCAAGGATATGGCCGGCCTGTTAACCCCCTACCAGGCCTATGATTTGGTGGGTAAACTAAAGCAAAGCCCGGGACTGCCGGTGCAACTGCACAGCCACTATATCGGCGGCCTGGCCCTGGCCACTTACCTGAAGGCGGTGGAGGCCGGGGTGGATGTAATTGATACCGCGGCGGTACCCCTGGCCTTTGGGGCTTCCCAGCCTCCGGTGGAAACCGTGGTGCGGGCGCTGCAGGGCACTCCGTACGATACCGGGCTGGATATGGGACTGCTGTTTGAAATCGCAGGGTATTTTGAGGAATTACGGGAGCGAAAGGGGTATGACCGGGGCGTGACCCGGATCAACGACATGCGGGTGTTCGAGCACCAGGTCCCCGGTGGTATGATCACCAACCTGGTCTCCCAGCTCAGGGAACAAAAATCGGTCCACCTGCTGCCCAGGGTGCTGGAGGAGATTCCCAGGGTGCGCCGGGAACTGGGTTACCCGCCCCTGGTGACGCCCACCAGCCAGATCGTTGGTACCCAGGCCGTGCTTAACGTGCTTACCGGAGAACGGTATAAATTGATTCCCGGTGAAGTTAAAGCTTATATCCAGGGCCTCTACGGCCGTCCGCCGGCTCCCCTGGACGAGGCGGTGGCCCGCCGGGTACTGGGCGATCAAGAGCCGGTTACTTGTCGCCCTGCCGATTTACTGGAACCCCAGTTGGAGAAAATAAAACTGGAAACCAGGGGGCTCGCCAAATCAGATGAGGATATTCTTTGCTATTCCCTGTTCCCCCAAATAACCAGGAAGTTTTGGGAAACTCGCAATAATAATGCTGTCGCCGGTGCTGCCGCCGGTAACGCCAATACCGGCGGTGGAGCGAAGCTGCCAAATGGCGGCGGGCAGGTACCCGCAACCGGTACAGCAAAACCGTTCGATAATACCAGGGAGGTTAATGATATGGATGTTCAGCAGATTAAAGAATTAATCAATGTAATAAATCAAACTGATATCGCCGAGTTTTCATTTGCGAGCCAGGACGTGAGTCTGTCCATTAGAAAAACCGGTGCCTGCGGCAGTGGTGGAATTATGCCGGAAGTGAGTGGGGAGGGCTCCCCCTTGCCCGGACCGGACCCCTGCACCGCCGGTAAGGCGGCAGCTACTGCCTTAGCCCCGGGCGTGGTAAAGGACGCCGGCAAAGCCGGCTCTTGCCAACCTCCCGCAGCCGTAGCAGTACCGGAAGGTGCCGTAATTAAAGCGCCCATGGTGGGCACCTTTTACCGTGCCCCGGCCCCGGATGCCGATCCCTTCGTGGAAGTGGGCACCCGGGTGGAAAAGGGTCAGACCCTTTGTATACTGGAGGCCATGAAACTGATGAATGAAATTGAAGCCGAGGTTTCGGGCACCGTGGTGCAGATTTTGGTGGAGAACGCCCAGGCCGTGGAATACGGCCAGCCGCTGATGGTAATTAAAGAGGACTAGGTGATAACCATGATCAGCAAAATACTAATTGCCAACCGGGGCGAAATAGCGGTGCGAATTATCCGGGCTTGCCGGGAAATGAACATAGCCAGCGTGGCGGTTTACTCGGAGTCGGACAGGGACAGCCTGCACGTGCGCATGGCCGATGAGGCGGTATGTATTGGCCCGCCGCCTCCGGGCCGCAGTTATCTTAACATTTCCAACGTCATCAGCGCCGCCCTTATAACTCGAGCCGATGCGATACACCCGGGGTACGGTTTTTTATCGGAAAATGATAAGTTTGCTGAAATATGTGCTGCCAACGGGTTGATTTTTATCGGCCCCCCGGCCGAGGCCATGCGCCTGATGGGCAACAAAGTGCAGGCCCGGGAAACCATGCTGGCCTCCGGGGTGCCTGTGGTGCCCGGTTCCCGGGGCGTGATCAGCGATGCCGGGCAGGCGCTGCAGGTTGCCGCTGAAATTGGCTACCCGGTGCTGATCAAGGCTTCATCGGGCGGCGGCGGCAAGGGCATGCGGGTGGCCCAGTGTGAGGAAGAAGTGGCCCGGGGTATATTAACCGCCCGCTCTGAAGCTACAGCCGCCTTTGGCAGCGGGGATATTTATCTGGAGAAATACGTGGAAGAACCCCGACACATTGAAATACAGCTGCTGGCCGACAATTACGGTAACATTGTGCACCTGGGTGAGCGGGATTGCTCCATTCAGCGGCGCAACCAGAAAATTATTGAAGAGTCACCTTCGTCGGCGGTGGACGAAGAACTGCGCCGCCGTTTGAGTGAGGCGGCGGTGGCTGCTGCCCGGGTAGTGGGCTACCGTAGCGCTGGTACGGTGGAATTTTTATTGGATAAACACGGTAATTTTTATTTTATCGAAATGAACACCCGCATTCAGGTGGAACACCCGGTGACTGAGATGGTAACCGGCATTGATTTAATTAAAGAGCAAATACGCATTGCTTCCGGGGAGGAGTTGGGCTACCGGCAGGAGGATATCCGGTTTTCCGGCTGGGCCATCGAATGCCGCATCAACGCCGAGGACCCGGATCGGAATTTCATGGCCTGTCCGGGTAAAATTACCTCCTTTCAGCCCCCCGGAGGTCCCGGGGTGCGCCTGGACAGTGCCATCTTCGCCGGGTGGGAGGTACCTCCCCATTACGATTCCATGCTGGGCAAGCTGATTGTCTGGGGGCGGGATCGCAGTGAAGCGGTTACGCGCATGCAGCGTGCCCTGGATGAACTGGCCATAAACGGGGTCAAGACCATTATCCCCTTCCACCGGCGCATATTGCGCAACGCTTTCTTCCGCAGGGGAGAGATATATACCAATTTTATTCAGCGTAGAATAATACCGCAGGGTTAATTGCGGTATTTTTCCTCCTTTGGTATAATAACTTAAATCTTGGATGTGAGGGGGTTGCAAAGTGGAGCAGCAAGACATGGTTCGTGAAGAGAAAAACAGTCTGGGGACCATCCGCATTGCCGATGATGTTGTGCGCATTATTGCCGGGCTGGCCGCCACCGAAGTACCCGGCGTGGTTGGAATGAGCGGCGGTGTGGTGGGCGGTATCACAGAAAAATTGGGCCGCAAAAATCTTTCCAAGGGCGTCAAGGTGGAAGTGGGAGAAAAGGAAGCGGCGGTGGATTTATTTATTGTGGTGGAGTATGGTTCCCGCATCCCCGATGTAGCGGCTAAAATACAAGACGTTGTAAAGAACGCCATTGAAAAAATGACGGGCCTTGTGGTGGTGGAGGTAAATGTCAATGTGCAGGGAGTGGCCTTCGCCAATGAACCAGGTGAAGAGGAACACAGTAACCGGGTAAAATAAAACTGGAGGATAATGCACATGGGGCCCTTTGACCGCGGCATACTTTTGTTGTACACTACAACTTTAACATTGCTTTTTATGGCCCTGGGCGTCTTCCTGGCCGGTTGGCCGGATCCGGCAAAGCGGCTTTGGGGGGAGATCAATACCTCCTCCAATTACGAAATATTATGGACCTTAGTGGTGGTATATGTTATTATGGGCCTGCGACTGTTGTGGAAAAGCTTAAAGCCCGAGCGCAGGAAGCAAGCAGTGGTGCACGAAGGCGGCCTGGGTCAGGTGCGGGTTTCTCTGGCCGCTGTCGAAACCCTGGCGGAAAAGGCGGTAGCCGACGTACCTGGTATTAAAGAAGTAAAGGCCAAAGTAGAGTCATCGCCCCGGGGGATAGCCATGCATTTAAAATTAATCACTGCTCCGGATATTAATATTCCCGCTGTATCGGAAGATATACAAAAGAAGGTAAAGGATAGTATATATAACGTGGTGGGGGTAACCGTATCCGAGGTGCGGGTGGCTGTGGAGAGTTTCAAAACAGCCAAACCCAGGGTTGAATAATGGGGAGTGGCCTTATGGATTACCTGGAATATATTCTGGAATGGATTATCATGCACCGGGGAAAAATAATTGGTGTGTTAATAGGCCTGTTGCTAAGCTTGTCCGTGATTTTTTGGGGGGTTTTAAAGACCCTTTTTATTGTAGTATGCGTTGTATTGGGCTACCTGGGGGGAAAACAATTGGACGACCAGGTGGATATTAAAGACCGGCTGTTACGCTTGCTGGGGGAAAGGTGACACAAATCAATGGGCAGAAGACAATCCAGGGAATCGGCTATGCAGGTGCTATACCAGGTGGATGTGGGCAAAATGGCCGTGGATGAGGCACTGCGAAATATTCAGGAAAACTTTGTGCTTGCCGAATCAGATTTTGAATTTGCCAGCCAACTGGTATACGGGACCCTGGAAAAAATGGAGGAGTTGGATAAAACCATTGCCGGGTACAGCCGGGAATGGCAGTTGGAGCGGATGGCGGCCGTGGATAGAAATATTCTCCGGTTGGCTATGTATGAAATGCTGTATGTCGATGATATACCACACGGCGTATCTATCAACGAGGCTGTGGAACTGGCCAAAAGGTTTGGTGGTAAGGATTCAGGCAAGTTTATCAACGGTATTTTGGGTGCCTTTGCCCGCCGGGTTGGGGAAACCCGGGCTTGAACAGTTGACATAACTTTGGTGCCGGTTTTTAAAGGTTGAAAATCTCTGATTTCAACCTTGTTTTTTTTGTATTGGCGCTTTTTTCGCAAAATTTTGTTTAATGCCTGGCGTGATGGCAGGAATCAAGCATTTAGCCTAGAAATATTAAGGATAAGTTTTCTGGATGAAAAAAAATGAGGGAGGGGAATGGAGAGACGTGTTCAAAATACTAGAAAAGCAGGTTTTTTCACCAATAATCAAACTATTTGTGATCGATGCGCCCAAGGTGGCCAAAAGCTGCCAGGCCGGTCAATTCATTATTTTACGCATCCATGAAGAAGGGGAAAGGATTCCCTTGACCATTGCTGACTTTGACCGGGAAAAGGGCACCGTAACCATAGTATTCCAGGAAGTGGGTAAAACCACTAAACAACTGGGTGCCATGGAAGCCGGAGATTACATCAAAGATTTTGTAGGACCGCTGGGCGAGCCCACCCACATTGAAAACGTGGGCAACGTGGTTTGCGTAGGTGGCGGTGTTGGTGTTGCGCCGGTGCATCCCATTGCCCGGGCCTTTAAAGAAGCAGGCAACCATGTAATTGGTATTATGGGAGCCAGGAATAAGGAGCTTATGTTCTGGGAAGACCACATGCGGGCGGCCTGCTCGGAATTGCTGGTTACCACCGATGACGGTTCTTATGTGCGTAAGGGTTTTGTCACCGACGTATTAAAAGAGGTCATTGAAAGTAAAGGTAAAGAAAATATTCCTCTGGTTATTGCCATCGGGCCACAGCCAATGATGCGGGCGGTATGTAACATGACCAAAGAATACGGCATAAAAACAATAGTCAGCCTGAATGCTCTGATGGTGGACGGTACGGGTATGTGCGGCTGTTGCCGGGTTTCCGTGGGCAATGAAACCAAGTTTGTCTGCGTTGACGGACCGGACTTTGACGGGCACCAGGTGGACTGGGCCGAGTTATCCCGCCGCCAGGTTTACTTTAAAGCGGAAGAGCAAAAAGCCCTGGAACATCATGAATGCAAGTGCGGATGTGGAGGTGGCAAATAATGGCTGAACAAAAAACCAAGAAAAAAATTATACCCAATAAGAACCCCATGCCGGCCCAGGATCCCCTGGAAAGGGCCCGGAATTTCAATGAAGTGGCCCTGGGCTACGATGAGGAAACTGTAGTTGCTGAAGCCCAGCGTTGCCTGCAGTGTAAAAATGAGCCCTGCCGGCAAGGTTGCCCGGTGGAGGTGGATATTCCCGCCTTTATCAAGCTGGTGGCCGAACGGGATTTTGACGGGGCTATTAAAAAGATAAAAGAGAAGAACGCTTTGCCGGCGGTCTGCGGCCGGGTGTGCCCCCAGGAAAACCAGTGCGAAAAATACTGTACTTTGGCTAAAAAATATGAAGCCGTTGGTATCGGCCGTATTGAACGCTTCTGCGCCGACCGGGAATTGCAAAAGGGTGTGACCTTGCCCGAGGTAGCTCCGCCCACCGGTAAAAAGGTGGCCGTGGTTGGTTCCGGGCCGGCGGGTTTGACCTGCGCTTCCGATTTAGCCAAGCTGGGTCATGATGTAACTGTATACGAGGCCTTGCACGTGGCGGGCGGTGTGTTGATGTATGGTATTCCCGAATTTCGTCTGCCCAAGGCCGTAGTGCAGGCCGAAGTGGAAAACCTGAAGAAACTGGGCGTTAAAATTGAAGTTAACTCGGTGGTGGGCAAGTTTACCACTGTTGATGAATTAATGGAAAACGAGGGTTATGACGCAATATTTATCGGCACCGGTGCCGGCCTGCCCTATTTTATGAAAATTCCCGGGGAAAATGCCTGTGGTGTTTACTCCGCCAACGAATTTTTAACCCGTACCAACCTGATGAAGGCCTACCAATTCCCCGATTGGGATACACCCATTAAAATCGGTAAAAAGGTCGCCGTGCTGGGCGGCGGTAACGTAGCCATGGACGGTGCCCGCACTGCGCTGCGTTTGGGCGCCGAGGAATCCTGGATCGTGTACCGCCGTTCCCATGAGGAACTGCCGGCCCGCAAGGAAGAGGTTGAACATGCCGAGGAAGAGGGCGTCAAGTTTGCCTTTTTGACCAGCCCGGTGGAAATACTCAGCAACGAAGAAGGCTGGGTAACCGGCATGAAATGCATCAAATATGAACTGGGCGAGCCCGATGCTTCAGGAAGACGCCGCCCCGTTCCCATTGAAGGCTCCGAATATATTATGGATGTGGATACCGTGGTGGTGGCCATCGGCCAGGGCCCCAACCCGCTGGTGCCAAGGACTACCAAAGGCCTGGAATTAACTAGCAGAGGAAACATCGTAGCGGACCCGGAAACCGGCGCTACTTCCAAGCCCGGCGTGTTTGCCGGCGGCGACGTGGTTACCGGTGCGGCCACCGTTATCCTGGCCATGGGTGCCGGGCGCACGGCGGCCAAATCGATTCACGCCTATTTGACCAGTAAATAATTTCGCTGGTTCACAACTGCCCGGCACCAATGATAAACTTAGGGCAGGATAAATCAAATTTAAAAAATCATCAGCACGGCGGCATATTTCCAGCCGGCTGGAAGTGATCATTGCTGTTTTAATAAGGGATGGATAACCGGATATTGTCGAATTTAGTTAACTTGCTATGGAAAAGGAACTGATCGATGCAGATTTTTACCGTGCAGCAATTAACCGGACATATCAAAAATCTGTTGGAAAATGATCGGCAGTTGATTAATCTGTGGGTCAAGGGTGAGGTTTCCAACTATAAAAAAGCTACATCCGGGCATATTTACTTTACCTTGAAAGACAATTATTCCTGTATCAGAGTAGTCATGTTTCGTTCCCGGGCCAGAAATTTAAAATGCAGCCCGGGGAACGGTATGGCCGTTCGGGTAAGGGGTTACGTGACCGTTTATGACCGGGACGGCCAGTACCAGTTATATGCCGAGCAGTTGGAACCCGATGGTACCGGGGCGCTCTTTGCCGCCCTGGAAAATCTCAAACAGGAACTGGCTGCCGAAGGGTTATTTGATCACAGCCGCAAGAAAAGACTACCCCGTTTTCCCCGCTGTGTTGGTATTGTGACATCCCGGACGGGTGCGGCGGTGCGGGATGTTATGCAAATATTGCGCCGCCGCTGGCCCCAGGTTAAAATAATACTGGCCCCTGTGGCGGTACAGGGAGAAGCAGCTCCCCGGGAGGTTTCCCGGGCTTTGGAACAGCTAAATAGGCTGAATAGTGTGGATTTAATCATTGTAGGCCGGGGGGGAGGATCCCTTGAGGAGCTTTGGGCCTTTAACACCGAGCAGGTGGTTAGAAGTATCGCGGCCTCTCGCATACCGGTTATATCGGCGGTGGGGCACGAAACTGATTTCACCCTGGCCGATATGGCCGCAGATTTGCGTGCTCCCACCCCTTCGGCGGCGGCGGAATTGGCGGTGCCCGACCGGTTGGAAACGAAAAGGCTGGTGGACATGCAAGCCGCGCGGCTAACCCGTTCTTTGGAACAGCAGATAATCGGCTACCGGCAGCGGTTAAGCCACTGCGCCCGGAGCCGGGTGCTGGCCAGGCCCCTGGATAAACTGGTGGAGCAGCGGCGCCAGGCTGTGGATATGTTGGAAAAACAGCTGGCCGGGCTGGCCAGGACCGGTGTGAACGGTTTGGCCGGTCGCCTGGCTCTGCTGGCGGGGCGGCTTGATGCCCTCAGCCCGCTGGCCACACTGGCGAGGGGATACAGTTATACCCTTTGCCCGGACGGTGCGGTATTGCGGGACAGCCGGCAGGTACAAGCTGGCGACCAGGTGCAGGTGCATTTACACCGGGGAATGATAGAGTGCCTGGTCAAAGAGATTAAATAAAATATTTGTTTAGGGAGGAAAACTATAATGGCGACCCTTATTGATGGCAAAGCGATTGCAGCGACCATCAGAGAAGAAGTGAAGGCTGAAGTGGCACAACTGCGGGAAAAGGGCATTGTGCCCAAGCTGAATGTATTACTTGTTGGTGATGATCCCGCTTCGGTGGTATACGCCCGCTCCAAGGAGAAATCCTGCGCCAACGTGGGTATCGACTTCGAATTGAAAACCATGACCGGTTCCTCCACCCTTGAGGAAGTGCTGGCTGTCATTGACGCATGGAATAAGGATACCAGTGTACACGGTATTATGATCGAACTGCCCCTGCCCAAGGGCATGGATAAAAAAGTTGTTTTGGAATCCGTTGACCCCAAAAAGGACGTGGACGGCTCCCATCCCATCAACCGGGGTTACATTTTAAGCGGCGGCGAGGGCCTGTTCCCGGCTACCCCCCAGAGCTGCATTGAAGTTATGCTTCGTAGCGGCATTGAAATCAAAGGCAAAAACGCCGTTATCGTAGGCCGCGGTGAAACTGTGGGCAAACCGCTGGTATTTATGATGCTCAATCAAAACGCCACTGTAACCGTTTGTCACACCAAAACCGCCGACCTGGCTTATCATACCAAACAGGCCGATATCCTTATCGCGGCGGTGGGCCGGGCAAAAATGATCACTGCTGATATGATCAAACCCGGTGCCGTCGTGGTTGACGCCGGTATTAACCCCGCCGAGGGCGGCGGTATCTGCGGCGACGTTGACTTTGAAAACGCCAAGGAAGTGGCGGGTGCCATCACCCCCGTGCCGGGCGGCGTGGGCAGCCTGACCACCGTACTGATTCAGAAAAACGTGCTCAAGGCTATCAAACTGCAGGGTTTGGCTTAATTCCAAATTTTTATTGATGAGGTGACTCAAGTGAGCGAAATTTATGATTTTCCGTTCCGCAAAGTAGTGGCAGTATCGGCCTCTGACGCTCCCACCCCCGGCGGCGGCAGCGTATCGGCTCTGGTGGGTACTCTGGGCGTTGCCATGACCGCCATGGTGGGTAACCTTACTGTGGGCAAGCCCAAGTTCAAGGATGTTGAACCCGAAGTTAAGGAAATCACCGGTGCTGCTTACTTTATCATAAATAAGCTGGAAAAACTGGTGGCCGCGGATATAGCCGCCTTTGGCAAGTTTATGGACGTTTTCCGCATGCCCAAGAACACCGATGAGGAAAAGGCCAAGCGGGAAGAAATGATGCAAAAGGCGCTTAAAACCGCCACCGATACACCCATGGAGATAGCCCGCACCCTGCTGGAAGCACTGGAAATAACCGACCGGCTGGCCAAAATTGGTAACAAAATGGCCATCAGTGATGCCGGTGTGGCGGCATATGTGTGTGAGGCGGCCCTCAACGCCGTGCTTTTAAGTGCTGATATCAATATTCCCATGGTTAAAGATGAGGAGTACGTAAAGAATATACTGGCGGAGAAAGAGCAGCTGGTTAAAAAGGCCGCAGAATTAAAAGAAAAGGCAGTGGCGGAAGTTCGGGAGAGGATGAAGTAATATATTTTTGTACTTGGGGCTGTAAAAAAGCCCCTCTTTTTTTTTTTACCATTCTTTATAGAGTTTGTTCTAATCGCTGGTTTTGGCACCTGTGTAACACCGTAAGGGCTGGCTGCCGCAAAAATGATATAAGCGGGTCTCGCGCTGACTTTCCAAGAGTCTTAAAGAATTTGGGCGGTGGTTTTGGTCAGTCAATTGATATATAATTTAAATGAAAGGGGATAATCCATTAAATTGGAGGTTTTAGGGCAATAATGAATAATGATGCTATAAGCTTTGAAGAAGCGCTGGCCCGGCTGGAAGAGCTGGTCAACCGCCTGGAAGAGGGCAACCTGCCCCTGGAGGAATCGCTTAAACTGTTTGCCGAAGGCATCAGTCTCACCAAAAAATGCAATAAGCATTTGGAACAGGCTGAAAAGCAAATCAGCATACTGTTGGAGGATGATCAAGGACAGTCTGTAATTAGGGAAGAGGAGCTGTAAATATGGCTTTTAAAGAGGAATTGGCCGGATACGCCGCCATGGTGGACAAAGCCCTTGATGAATACCTTCCTTCGGCAAGTAATTACCCGTCCTTAATTCACGAAGCCATGCGCTACAGCGTATTTGCCGGCGGCAAGCGGCTACGTCCCGCCCTGGTGCTGGCCTCGGCCCGGGCGGTGGGGGGAGGATATCAATTCGTACTGCCGGCCGCCTGTGCCATAGAACTGCTGCACACTTACTCGCTGGTGCACGATGATTTACCGGCCATGGATAACGACGATTTACGCCGGGGCCGTCCCACCAGCCACAAAATATATGGCGAAGCCATGGCTGTGCTGGTTGGTGACGCCCTGCTAACCCTGGCCTTTGAGATACTGGCCGGTTTATCCCGGAGCGGATCGGTCGATACCGGCAGGATACTGCGGGTAATTCACGAGGTGGCCGTGGCGGCCGGGACTATGGGGTTAATCGGCGGCCAGGTGGTGGATATTCTTTCCAGCGATAAATTAATCGATAGACAGGTGCTGGATTACATCCACAGCCGTAAAACCGGTGCTCTGTACAAAGCTTCTGTGCGGGCGGGGGCCATGCTATCCGGTGCCACCCCGGAACAATTGGATAAACTCACCCTTTATGCTGAAAACCTGGGGCTGGCTTTCCAGATTGTGGATGATATATTGGACATAGAAGGGGACGAGCAAAAGCTGGGTAAGCCGGTGGGCAGTGATACCAAAAACCAAAAGGCTACCTATCCTGCGCTGTACGGCCTGGCAGCCGCCAAGGACATGGCGCGACAGGCGGCGGAACATGCCACCGGTGCCCTGGCTTCCTTTGGCGCTGAGGCCGGTTTTTTACGCGGACTGGTTGGATTTGTACTGAACAGGGAAAATTGAGCAATTCAACCGGCTATTCGTTGCACAGTTCAAATTATATGGATAACTATCCTAATACCGGCCAAAGCCGAACGCGGTGTTGCGCGGGGTTATAAATCGACGACATTCGGTCCATATTGTCGAGCTGCGGCGGGAATGAGTGTTTGTCGTTCCGGCAAACATCGTGTTATAATAATAGATTGAAAGTATTTATGCTGCGAACAAGTGACGCAGTATCCTAGTCGGGAACCCTTATCTGAAGGCGGGCCTAAAAATCCGTCAAGGGCACATCGATGAAGTTCCTGGTGCTGGCTGCCGACGCCCAGTCGGGGGTTGGTGCTGGGAGTTAAGGGGGCGGGGCGACCTGCAATGGCATGTGGGCGTTGACCCTGCCCCCGTGGAGACCCAAGTGCGTGGCAGTTTGTTAACGGCAACTGCTATGGCTTGGGGGTAAACCTGCACGTGGGGAAAGCTGCGTGCAGTGTAGCCTGCCTTGAGTGATGCCGGTGGAGGCCTGTAAAGCGGCACACAACGCTTGGGCCCATGCGTTATGTGCTGTGGGTTTAAACCGCTGTTGCAAAAGAGGCTAGGATAAGGTACTCCCGTTTAAGGAAAACTTCTAGGCTGTCCGGTTGTCCGGGACGGTACGGGGATTGCAGTGTGGACTAAGTGGTAATCCAGCCCCAAAATTAACTTTTGGAATTTCGTTTAATGGGAAACCGCCGGTATGGTGACAGCCGGTACGAAATTGGGAAAACCTGCTGGACCTAAGCCACAATATTTACCCGTAACGTTGTCACTTGTTCCTGTACATACGCACATCCCCCAACCGGATGGAACCATTGGGGTAAGGCCGCTTAGACCGGCACAAATTAAATGGAGTGAAGAGTTTGAAAAGTAACAAATCTACGGTTTCCGGTAAATTTGTGCTGTTTGTCGGTTTAATTTCTTTTGTCCTGGCGGCGGTTTTCTTTTTATTATCCCAGTTTTTATCCGAAACCATAAATAATTTGACTTTTTCCTTTGTGTTGTTGATATTGATTATTTTATTCGGTATAACGGCGGATATTATTGGAACCTCGGTGGCCGCAGCAGATGTTGCCCCTTTCCACGCCATGGCCGCCAAGAAAGTGGCCGGGGCCCGGGAAGGCGTATTTTTAATCCGCAATGCGGACCGGGTAGCCAATATAGCCAATGATGTAATAGGTGACATAGCCGGCACGGTCAGCGGCGCCCTGGGCATAGCCCTGGTGTTGCAGATCATGAGCCTCAGGGAGGATCTAAACCGGTTTATATTGAATATGTTAATAACGGCACTGATTGCCGCCTTTACAGTGGGTGGTAAAGCCTATGGTAAAAAAATCGCCCTTAGCAACTCCAACAAGGTTATTTTTGGCGTAGGCAGGATTATGGCCGCCTTCAGTAGTATAACGGGTATAAGTTTAGTAAAAAAATAAACTTACTCCTGACAACAAAATTGAGGTGAAGGTGAAACCTTGGGCAGGTATTTGGAGCAAATAAATTCACCCCGGGACGTGCGGGAGCTTAGCATTACCCAATTGGAACAGCTGGCCGGGGAAATAAGAGAAGAGATCATTAGCACGGTGGCCAAAAACGGTGGGCACCTGGCCCCCAACCTTGGGGTAGTTGAATTGACCCTGGCGCTGCACCGCATCTTTTGCACTCCCCGGGATAAGATCATTTGGGATGTGGGGCACCAGTGCTATGTGCATAAGTTAATTACAGGCCGGAGGGAGCAATTTGCCACGCTGCGCACTTACGGGGGGCTAAGCGGCTTTCCCCGCCCGGATGAAAGCGAGCACGATGCCTTCGGAACAGGTCACAGCAGCACTTCCATATCCGCTGCCCTGGGTATGGCACTGGCCAGAGATTTAAAAGGTGACCGGTATGCCGTGGTGGCCGTGATCGGTGACGGGTCCATGACCGGAGGTATGGCTTACGAGGCCCTGAACCACGCCGGGCACTTGAAAAAGGATCTTATTGTGGTTTTAAACGACAACGAGATGAGTATATCGGCCAATGTAGGCGCCATGTCCGGTTATTTAAACCGCCTGCGTACCGACCCCAAATACTCCCGGGGTAAGGACGAAATTGAACAGATACTGCGCCGCATTCCTTCCATTGGCTCCACCGTGGTAAAGGTGGCCGAGCGACTCAAGGACAGTTTTAAATATCTGGTTGTTCCGGGAATGCTGTTTGAAGAAATGGGTTTCACTTACCTGGGACCTATTGACGGGCATAATTTTTCTTCCCTGTTGAACACCCTTGAACAGGCCAGAACGCTGGGTGGCCCGGTACTGGTCCATGTGATCACGGAAAAGGGGCGCGGGTACGCGCCTGCGGTGGAAAAGGCCGACAAATTTCACGGTATCGGGCCCTTTGATATCAGCTCGGGCAACTGCTTGAAAAAAAGTGATACCAGCACATACACCGAAGTATTCGGGCGTACACTGGTTAAACTGGCGGAGCTGGATCCCGCTATTGTTGGTATTACTGCGGCTATGTGCAGCGGCACCGGCCTGGGCGAATTTGCCAAAAAGTTCCCACGCCGGTTTTTTGATGTTGGTATTGCCGAACAGCACGCAGTTACCCTGGCGGCCGGGTTGGCCAGCCAGGGGTTAAAACCGGTGGTGGCAATTTACTCTACTTTTTTACAGCGAGCCTATGACCAAATTATCCACGATGTATGCCTGCAGCAACTGCCGGTGGTGTTTGCTGTGGACCGCAGTGGTATAGTGGGAGATGACGGCCCGACACACCACGGTTTGTTTGATATTTCTTACCTGCGTAGCTCTCCCAATATGACTGTAATGGCTCCGGCCGATGAAAATGAATTGCAGCATATGCTGCATACCGCACTGCAGTTAAACGGTCCCTGTGCAGTGCGTTACCCCCGGGGGACCGGTTTGGGGGTGGCTTTGGACCGGCACAGTCGCGTACTACCGGTGGGCCGGGCCGAAGTGTTGGCCGAGGGCAAGGATATCACACTGCTGGCTGTGGGCAATATGGTGCCGGTGGCCCGTCGCGCAGCGGCTCTGCTGAAAGAACGTGGCGTGCTGGCCACTGTTATCAATGCCAGGTTTATTAAGCCGCTGGATGAGGATTGTATCACCCGGTGGGCTATTCGTACCGGTCGTTTGATAACCGTGGAGGAAAATACATTACCCGGTGGTTTTGGATCGGCCGTTTTGGAATTGTTTGCAGCAAAGGATATTACCGGTATGCAGGTTAAATGTCTGGGTATTGCGGATATGTTTTTGGAACACGGCAGCCAGTTAATTTTGCGCGAAAAATACGGGTTAACGGCGGAAAACATAGTTAACCAGGCGTTGCACATGATTAGCTCACAGAAAGTCAAAGGCGGTAAAATTATTGGCCTGGGCGGAGGCGCGTAAATAATCGTGGCGGAAAAGAAAAGGATTGACGTGCTGTTGGTTGAAAAGGGGTTTTTTGATAGCAGAGAAAAGGCCCGGGCCGCATTAATGGCCGGGGAGGTTATGGTCAACGGCCAGCTGGCGGATAAGCCGGGGCAAAGGGTGGACGCCCACCAAACCAACATTATTGTAAAACCAAAAATGCCTTATGTTAGCCGGGGTGGCTATAAACTGGCCCGGGCACTACAAGTTTTCCCCATTGATATGCCGGGTAAAGTGGTCCTGGATATTGGTGCCTCCACCGGGGGATTCACAGATTGTGCATTACAGAACGGTGCCGCAGCGGTTTATGCAGTGGACGTTGGCTACGGCCAGATGGCCTGGTCGTTGCGCTCCGATCCCCGGGTAACCGTGCTGGAACGGACCAATATCCGTTATATGGAAAGGGACGTGTTCATAAAGGGTATGCCCGATTTGGTTACCATTGATGTTTCATTTATTTCCCTCACCCTGGTGCTACCCCGGCTGGATTACCTGCTGGACAAATACGAAGGTGTGGCTTTGGTGAAACCGCAGTTTGAGGCGGGCCGCGGGGTGGTGGGCAAAAAGGGAGTGGTCAAAGACCCCGGGGTACACCGGGAGGTACTGCAAAAAGTGGTGCAATCGGCCGGTGGCTTGGGTATTGCAGTGCTGGGTATTGACTATTCCCCCATCAAGGGGCCCGAGGGTAACATCGAGTACTTGCTGCATTTCAAAAAGCCCGCCTCTGCCCCGGGCGGGTTAAATGAATTGATTGTTCGGGCGGTGTCCGAGGCGCACCGTAACTTATCCGGAGGATCGGAACATTGAATACCATCGGCCTGTTGTCCAATTTAGATAAGGGTAAAATTATAAACCTGGTCAACGACATCGAGAATTGGTTGTGCAACCGGGGGGTTGCTTTATTGCTGGACGATGAAACTGCTACCCGTATAGGCAGACCCCTGGCCGGTTTTAACCGCCGGGAAATGGTGCGGCAGGTGGAGTGCCTGGTGGTGCTGGGAGGAGACGGCACGTTGCTGCATAGCGCTCGCCTGGCTGCACCGGCAGGAGTGCCTATTTTTGGCGTCAACCTGGGGCGCTTGGGGTTCCTCACCGAGGTGGACATCCCCCGGCTGTACGAGGCCATGGAATGCCTGCTGGCTGGAAAGTATACCATTGAGGAGCGGATGATGCTTAAAGCCAGCGTTGTGCGGGACGGGCTCACCTGCGCCCCGATAAATGGCTTGAACGATGCTGTAATTGCCAAAGGCGCCTTTGCCCGCATGATTGTTTTTGATGCCATGGTGGACGGGCACCTTTTTAATACTTATCATGCCGACGGAGTAATTATATCCACCCCTACCGGGTCAACAGCCTACTCGCTTTCAGCGGGGGGTCCGCTGGTGGTGCCTAAATTGGAACTTATGCTGGTAACACCAATTTGTCCCCACGCCCTGTGGGCAAGGCCGCTGGTCATTGCTGCGGACAGTGAGGTGCAGGTAACATTACGTTCCAAACAAGGTGAGGTTATGCTAACCATGGATGGTCAACACGGTATGCGATTGCAGTGCGGAGACTCGGTGATTGTGCGCAGAGCTTCTCACCGGGCTAAATTTATTAAACTGAATAACCGCACTTTTTTCGATATTCTTAAGGAAAAATTAAAAGAGGGAGACGGGGCCGGTGTCTAACAAAAGGCCCGTTAATTTTGCCGGTGTACGGGGAAATGCGGTGCTGTTGGGGCAGCAGTTTGTAGGTGAAGTGTTGCAAAAAGGCAGTGTGGCGGTGGACGCCACAGCGGGCAATGGTTACGATACCCTTTTTTTAGCCAATGCGGTGGGTGCGGGCGGCAGGGTTTATGCCTTCGACATCCAACGGGAGGCCCTTGATATTACAGCCCGGAGGCTAAAACAGTTCGGCTTGGACAGCGGCGTAACTTTAATTCATGACGGGCATGAAAAAATGGATTTATATATTGATACTCCTGTGGATGCCTTTATATTCAATTTGGGCTACTTGCCCGGCGGCGATCACGACAGAATAACCCGTGCCCATACCACGGTCAGGGCGTTACAGATTGCCCTGGAACTTCTAAAACCGGGCGGGCGGATCAGCGTGGTGGTTTATACCGGCCATCCCGGTGCCGCGGATGAAAGCCGGGCTGTGGAGGAAACCGCGGCTAATCTTGATCCCCGTCGCTTTGGAGTGCTTAAGGTTACCTTTATCAACAGGTCGGTTTCGGCTCCCTTTTTAATCTTTATAGAAAGGGTGAAAAAAGGAATTGAAAACCTGGCGCCATAAAAAAATATTGGAATTAATCAGTGAACAGGAAATCAGTACCCAGGAAGATCTGGTTGATGTTCTGCAAAAAGCCGGGTTTTCAGTGACCCAGGCTACCGTATCAAGGGATATTAAAGAATTGGGCTTGATCAAAGTACCCGGCAGTTCCGGCATATCCCGCTATACAGTGCCGGGGGAATCCCTGAACCCAAGAAATGAAGACAGGATGAAAAGGTTGTTCAGAGATTCGGTGGTCTGTCTGGACTACAGTGAAAACCTTATTATCATCAAAACTTTACCCGGTGAGGCCCAGGGAGTGGCCTCTACCATCGATAATGCCGGTTGGCCCGAAGTAATCGGTACGGTTGCCGGGGATGACACCATATTAGTTGTTGTAAAGCCCAAGAAATTGACCCATGCCACCATGAAGAAATTCTTTGCTCTCACCGGGAGGTGAATGGTGTGCTGATTTCATTATACATAAAACATTTCGGACTGATTGATGAGGCGGAAATAGTCTTTGGACCGGGTTTGAATGTCCTTACCGGTGAAACCGGGGCGGGTAAATCCATCGTGCTGGAAGCCCTGCAAGTTGCCCTGGGCTTTCGTGTACAGACAGAATTAATTCGCACCGGCCGGGACCGGGCACTGGTTCAGGCTACATTTGATATTGCCCGGCTACCGGGCGTGCGGGACCGTATGCTGCAATACGGTTTGGAAACCGGTGAGGATGAACCTGATTTGCTCATTCTAAGCCGGGAAATAAACCGCCAGGGTCGCAACCCCTGCCGGGTTAACGGCAGGATTGTCAACCTGGGCGTTTACCGGGAAATAGCCGGTTTACTGGTTGACTTGCACGGCCAGCACGATCAACAATCCTTACTTCTGGCGGATAAACAAATGCAGATGCTGGACAGGTACGGCGGTGCCGGTGTGCTTGATTTGCTCCGGGATACCGAAAAAGCTTACCGGCAGTGGCGTAAATACCTGCACCTCAAGGAAAAGATAACTAGCGGCGGGCGGGAAAGACAACAGCGCATGGATATGATCAAGTATCAAATGGAAGAAATAGACGCGGCCCGCCTGTCCGGTGAGGACGAGGAAGAACTGAGACAGCGCCGTGATATGCTGGCCAATGCCGAAAGAATATCATCTCTCACTGAGCAGGTACTGGTGAGTATACACAAAGGTGCCAACCGCACCCCGGCGGCAGTTGACCTATTGGGCGAGGCCAAAAACAGCCTGGATGAGCTTTGCCGCTACATACCCGGTTTAACAAGTGCCCGGGAAAATATTTTTTCAGCCCTTTGCCTGGTGGAAGAAACCGCCCGGGAATTGGCCAGTTACCAGGAAAACCTGGAAATAGACCCCCGGGAGTTGAATTATATTGAAGAAAGGCTGGCCTTAATTGACCGGTTAAAAAAGAAATACGGGGCCAGCATACCCGATATACTGGACCACAGAGAGCAGATTGCCGTTGAACTGGAGCAACTAAAGGCCATGGAAACTGATGCGGCCGGTATCGATGAACAGGTGAACAAAAGTGCCGACCAGTATTTTACCCTGGCCCGGCAACTTGAGGCGGGCAGGCAAAAAGCAGCCACCGGTTTGGAGCAGGCCATCGAGCGGGAACTAAAGGATTTGGCCATGAGCAATGTGCAGTTTGCGGTGCGCCTGACCACCTCCGAACCCGGTCCCCGGGGCCAAAACGCAGTGGAATTCCTGATCTCCCCCAACCCGGGGGAACCGCTGCGCCCGCTGTCCAAGAGCGCCTCGGGCGGCGAATTGTCCCGGGTCATGCTGGCCCTTAAATCAATACTGGCAGCCGCTGACGAAATCAATACCCTGGTTTTTGACGAAGTGGATGCCGGTATCGGGGGGCGAACATTACAGGCGGTGGCCGGCAAACTGGACCAGTTAAGCCAGGCCAAGCAAATACTCTGTGTAACCCACGCAGCTGCTGTTGCAGCTTGCGCGAACAAACATTTTTTAATCAACAAACTGGCAGATAGCCAAAAAACTGTGACAACAATATCATTATTGGAGAACGAGGAACGTATCAAAGAATTAAGCCGCATGCTAGGGGGCGATCGGGAATCCACAGCTCTTTATCACCACGCGCGTAATCTTTTGCTGCGCAGTTCCGAAAATTAAAAGATTGGCGAATCTAGCTTTAGTGCCGGGTGTTGAAAGTCTGAAAGAAATTCTTTCATAACGTTTTGCGCCCTGGAAAGGCATGCATATAAGGTTAAAAGCTTTTTAGCTTATCTTGCAACACCAGGCGCCAATTGGAACTAATTGGTTGGCAACTTCGAAAAATATGCCAACCATTTTTTTTGTGCCCGTTATCAATATGTTACAGAACAAAAGGGGACGGCATGACTGCAGGCCTTTCCAAAGAGAGGTACAAAAGGGCGGAATAAATGGACATGAACCGGGCCAATTTAATTACACAAATTTTTTTACACTGCGAAAGGGAAGGGCGGTGATTTTTTTTGACCATTTTTTATTAAAAGTAAAACATTTTGCATAAGGGGGAATGTTGTCTGAAACGCAGCAATCATCACAGATCACTGGGAACCCTGTTTGTACTAGTATTTGCTCTGATGGCAACTTTTATTACCCTTAATTCTTACTGGCTTTATTTTCTACCCACCCGGCAGTATATCAATGTGGGTGATAGAATTGCAACGGGCATTGAACTGCCGGAGATTTTTATTCAAAACGTAAGTTTGAACCTGCGTGCGGCGTCTGAAATATTTTCAGTTGACGGTAACCAATACCGGGAATTTACTTATAATCCTGAAGAAATACTGCCCGTAGCTTTAAAAACGGGGCAAATGGAAATGCAGATGAAGCTTTTTGGTTTGCTGCCCATTCATCGCATGGTGGTAAATGTGGTGGATCCCCCACATGTCATTCCAGGGGGGCAATCCATTGGTGTTTTATTGCATACCGAGGGTGTCATGGTAGTGGGGGAAGCCGCTGTGGAGAAGGACGGTCAAACATACTACCCGGCAAGGGCAGCCGGTATTTCAGTGGGCGACTTGATTTTACAGATCAACGGCGCAAAAATTACCAGTGAAAATCAATTACAGGAACTTGTTGATAAATACGGGAAACAAGGAAAAAAAATATCTTTACTGGTTAAACAGGGAAATAAAAACAGGCTGGCCAGGATTGAACCTATCCTGTGTGACAAAACTGGCCGTTATCGCATTGGGCTGTTTATTAAAAACAGCACTGCCGGTGTAGGGACACTGACCTTTTATGAACCAAGAACAAAAACCTACGGAGCGCTGGGCCATATGATCACTGATTTTGAAAGCGGCCATAGATTAAACCCGGTGAACGGTAAGATAGTGGAGGCCGCCGTTAAAGGGCTGCACCCGGGCAAAAAGGGTGCTCCGGGAGAAAAGCTGGGTGTATTTAAAGGCAGTAGCGATATAATCGGAGACATTGAAAAGAATACCACCTGCGGCATTTTTGGTAAATTGCAAAAGGGTATCCGTAACCCTTATTATAACCAGCCCGTACCCGTGGCCATGAAATATCAAATTAAAAAGGGCCCGGCCGAAATATTAACGGTTCTTGACGAAAATAAAATAGAAAGATTTAATATAGAAATTGAGGATATTTTGCCCGCGGATAACCAGGGTAAGGGAATGGTAATCAAAGTTATCGATAAAAGATTATTGGACCGTACCGGCGGCATTATCCAGGGCATGAGCGGCAGTCCCATTATACAAAACGGCAGGCTGGTGGGGGCGGTAACCCATGTTTTTATCAATGATCCTGCCAAAGGGTATGGTGTTCTGGCAGAAAATATGTTAAAAGAAGCAAATCTGTTAAATATAGAGCATGCGGAAAGGATAGCGGGATAATTATTAACGTGTAGAAATAAAATAGTAAAAATTTAACAAAAAAGTTAAAAAAAAATAAAGGTATTCCCCCCTCCACGTCGAAAGTAAATACTCAGAGATAAAAAAGAAGTTTTTAGGAGGCGGGAAATCAATGAGAAAGGTAATTAAAATTATAATAGCTGATGATAATCGTGAATTTTGTGAATTATTAAAGGAATTTCTGCAGGAACAGGAAGACTTGAACCTGGTGGGTATCGCCCAAAACGGTTTGGAAGCACTGGATTTAATCCAGGAAGAAGAACCCGATATTTTGGTGCTGGACCTGATCATGCCCCATTTGGATGGTATCGGTGTGCTGGAAAAATTAAATGAATTTCAACATCGACCCCGGGTGATCATGCTGACTGCCTTTGGCCAGGAAAGTATAACCCAGAGGGCTGTTGAATTGGGGGCAGATTATTATATATTAAAACCCTTTGATTTTTCGGTGCTGGCCACCAGAATAAAACAGTTGGCCGGGGGATTTAAGGTAGCCCAGTATATTTCGGTGGCCAAGCCCAAAAATCTTGATGTTGCGGTTACAAATATTATCCATGAGATGGGTGTGCCCGCCCATATAAAAGGTTATCATTACCTGCGGGACGCCATTTTACAGGTTATCGAAGATGTAAATTTGCTTGGGGCGGTAACTAAAGAATTGTACCCCATGATCGCCCATAAATATCAAACCACTCCCAGCAGGGTGGAAAGGGCTATACGGCATGCTATCGAGCTGGCCTGGGATAGGGGTAACATTGAAATGATGACCAAATTTTTCGGTTATACCATTAACCTTCAGCGCGGTAAACCTACCAATTCCGAGTTCATTGCCATGGTAGCCGACAAATTGCGCATTGAAGCCAAAGTCAGCTAGTATAAAATCTTCATATTTAAAAAAATGAGAATTACTACTTACGATTTTAAAATGCAAATTTCTAACACCAATAATTTATTAGTTTTTCTAAAGACAATAAATTGGCGGTGTTTTTATTTTGGTTTATGATATATAATGTGAAAGGTTTGTGTCGTGAAATCATAACATATATTGGAATCATAACATATATAATATAAATTTACTTATTTTGGCACCGGTGCGGTCTTGACGGCAATAAGCAAAAACTGTAAAATGAGAAAATTAAGGTGGTGATAATGTGGCCATCAAAGGCACAGTCCGGCTCGATAAAAAAACCAAGCATCTGGTTAAACGCTTGCAGCATGGAGATATTGCCGTAATAGATCACCGCGATCTGGACGAAGTGGCCGCCAATGCCCTTGTGGAAGCCCATGTAAAAGCGGTGGTCAATGTCAGTTCATCCATGAGTGAAGTTTATCCCAATTGCGGGCCTTTGACCATTGTGGAAGCCGGTATTAAACTGGTGGACTGCCCGGAGAGTGATTTATTTTCAATATTGACGGAAGGCCAGGAAATTGAAGTAAAGAACGGCCAGATAATTCACGCGGGCCGGGTACTGTGTAGTGGTGAAGAGTTGACCGTTGATATTATAAAACAAAAAATGGAGGCCACCAAGGCCAATTTGGAAAGCGTATTGTCCAGTTTTGTACAAAATACCATGGATTATGCCCAAAATGAAATTGGCCTGATTTGCGGCCAGTATAAAGTTCCCGATGTTAAAACCACCTTTAAGGACAAGCACGCCTTGATAGTAGTGCGCGGCAAAAATTATAAAGAAGACCTGCGGGCAATAAAGTCCTATATATACGAAATAAAGCCTGTGCTGATAGGTGTTGACGGTGGGGCCGACGCTTTAATGGAGTTTGGATTGAAGCCTGATGTTATAGTGGGTGATATGGATAGCGTCAGCGATAAAACGCTGCAATGCGGTGCCGAACTGGTGGTGCATGCCTACCCGGACGGCCGGGCACCCGGCATGGCCCGGTTACAGGAAATGGGCTTGCCGGCGATAACCTTCGCCGCGCCGGGCACCAGCGAGGATATAGCGATGCTAATTGCCTACGAAAAGGGGGCCGAGCTGATTGTGGCGGTTGGTACCCATTCCAATATGATAGATTTTCTGGAAAAAGGCCGTAAAGGCATGGCCAGTACTTTTTTGGTGCGGGCCAAGGTGGGTTCGGTGTTAATTGATGCCAAAGGGGTCAGCAAACTGTATAAAAGCAGACTGCGTGCCAAACACCTGGCCCCCATTTTTGTTGCCGCGATGCTGCCTGTGGCCGCTGTGGCGGTGATTTCTCCTTCAACCAGGGAATTGTTGCGGCTTTTGTTTATTCAATTTCGACTGCTGGTGGGAATCTAACGGGAAACCAAGGTGATAATTAATGATTATTGATTACAAATACCATATTGCATCGCTGGTGGCGGTGTTTTTGGCTTTGGGTATCGGCATTTTAATCGGCAGTACTTTACTGGGTAATGACGCGCTGATTGATTACCAGAAACAGGTTACAGACAGGTTGGAAAGCCAGTTGCAGTCATTACGGGAAACCAATGAAACCATTCAAGCCCGGGCCAATACACTGGAAACCGACTCCAATATGCATAAACAATTTGAAAAACAAGTGCTGCCGGTTTTGGCGGCGGGTAAACTGGCCGGTAAAAATTATGCCCTGGTGGAGTTAAATAACTTTGGTTTTCCCCCGGAAGTTGCCGGGGTAATAGAAGCCGCCGGGGGCAGTATTATTTCAGTTACTTCAGTCAACGCCATTGGCGATGAGCAGAAAACCATCGAGGCTTTGCAGCAGGAACTCGGTTGGCCCGTTAATACCACTGATGAATTATATAAAAGGCTGGCAATGGAAATAGCTAACAATATAAATACCGGTGAAAATACGTTGGTGATCGGGCACCTGGTGGAAAAAGAATTGCTTAAAACCAGCGGCCAGTATGGTAACCCGGTAGATGGTATCATCATTGTCGGCGGCAGTTACAATGATATCAACCGCAACATGCAAATTGATATCTCTTTAATAGATTATTTCAACGAGTTAAACATACCGGTGGTGGGCGTGGAGGAAACCGATGTCACTTTGTCATCAATGAAAGAATACCAGCGCAAACACATTAGCACAGTGGATAATATTGATACCGTACCGGGTCAATTTGCTATGGTGCTGGCACTAAGCGGCCAACCCGGCCACTATGGTATTAAATCCACGGCCCAAAGGCTGCTGCCCGATTTACCGGTTCAGTAGATTTGGTTTAGGAAAGGAACGAGGGTGTAAATGTCGTTAAAGCGGGTTGTGGCTCTCATACCGGCATTTAATGAAGAAAAATATATCGGCGCCACCGTGGCCTCGCTGGCCGCGCTGCCTGAAGTCAACGAAATTGTGGTGGTGGATGATGCGTCCACCGACCGTACGGCACAGCTGGCTGCTGCCGCGGGGGCCAGGGTGATCAGCATGCCCCGGAACAGCGGCAAAGGTGCTGCTTTGAACCGGGGCAGCGCGGATATTAATGCCGGTGTGATCATGCTGCTGGATGGTGATTTGGGCGAGACAGCCAGGGAAGCCCGGTGGTTACTGGAACCGGTACTGGCGGGTCAGGCGGATATGACCGTGGCCCGGTTTCCGCCGCCCCGGCGCAAAGGGGGCTTCGGCCTGGTTAAAGGATTGGCCAGGAAAGGTATTAAATTTTACACCGGGTTGGAAATGCAATCCCCCTTATCAGGCCAGCGGGTGATGACCCGTCAGGTAATGGAAAAATTGCTACCCTTTGCCTCGGGCTACGGGGTGGAGGTTGGCCTGACCATTAAGGCGGTCCGGGCGGGGTTTAAGGTGCTGGAAGTGCCGGTGCAAATGACCCATGCTGAAACCGGTCGTGACTTGAAGGGTTTCTGGCACCGGGGCAGACAGTTTTGTCACGTGGCCCTGGTACTGGCCAGAGCCGCTGTGAAATAAGTTTCGAGGTGAAATCATTGAACTGGCAGCCGGAATTATTTTATTTGCCGGTGGGTTTGGGACTGGCTTTTTTTATTGCTTTGTTCATCAGGGAAAAAATTTTGGATATGATTGTCCGGGCTGAATTTGTGCGACCGAATTTCAAGGGAGAAAAGATACCTCTGGCCGCAGGGGTTGTTTTTTTTATTTCTACGTTAACAGCAGTACTACCCTTGTTTTATTTCTGGCCGGCAGGATTACGTGCTATTGCGTTGATTTATTTACTGGCCATGGCCGGAGCCACCTTTTTGGGGCTCATGGATGATTTTTGGGGCAGCCGTGACGCCAGTGGATTAATAGGTCACTTTAAAGCCCTGGCCCGGGGACGTTTAACCACCGGGGCCGTCAAAGCGCTGGGAGGTGGCATACTGGCGCTTTTTCTAGCGGTGCAGGTATACCACGGTGATATTAGGCGTGTACTGGACAGCACTCTGATCATAGCCCTGTCGGTTAACCTGGTCAATTTGTTTGACCTGCGACCCGGTCGCGCCGGCAAAGTATTCGTGCTGCTGTACGCAGTTTTGCTGCCCGCGGCGCTGGGTGGTCCCGAGGCCGTTTTGGCCACCATGGTGCTGGGTACACTGCTGGCCTTTTTGCCGGCGGATCTTAAAGCCAGGGCCATGATGGGGGATGCCGGGTCCAACACGCTGGGTATAGTCATTGGATTAACAGCAGCTGTATCCCTGGAGGGTTATTACCGTACCGGTTACCTGACGGTGCTGGTAATACTGCATATAATTACAGAAAAATATTCCCTGACCCAAATTATTTCCCGAAACATTATACTGAATTATCTGGATATGTTGGGCCGGGAGAAGGAACCTGAGAAATAATGTCGAATAATTACTTGTTGGTCACGAATTAGGAGTGTATTCAATTGCTGAGCGATTTCAAAAGAATTACTTTATTTACAGGCAATTTAGGCAGCGGCAAGACCGAGCTGTCTATAAACTTTGCCCTGTGGCTGAAAGGACAATACCCACGGGTTGGTATTGTGGATTTAGATATTATTAATCCTTATTTTCGTACCAGGTTGATGCGTGATGAACTGGAGAAAACGGGTTTGCGCGTGATATGCCCGCCGGGCGAACTGGCGGGTGCCGATGTGCCCGCCCTGCCACCGTCTATTATAGGTGTTTTGGAAGATGAACGGTGCATGGGCGTTTTTGATGTCGGCGGCGATGATATCGGTGCTGTTGCCCTGGGCCGGTTTAAACATTACTTGCCCGCCGGGTCTTATAACATGTATTTTGTGGCCAATGCTTGTCGTCCCTTTACCGGTACGGCAGAGGGAATAATTAAAATGTTGCGGTCGGTGGAAAAGGCATCCCGCCTGCAGGTAACCGCTCTGGTGAGCAATACCAATCTGGGCTCCGCCACTGACCCGGATACGGTTTTAAATGGCCATGCCATCATTGAGGATGCGGCGCGGCAGCTGGGACTACCGGTAGCCTTTGTAGCCGTGCACAGCCCACTGGCCCGGGAGATAACCGGGCGCATACCGGGTATACCGCTATTCCCCATTGAAAAAAACATGATGCCTCCCTGGGCCAAGGGGTCAGGCTTATTTTAGAAAACACGGGGACGCCAAAGATCATTGGCCAACGCTCAAGATAACCAAATAGCTAGTTTAACCGGTGACAAATGTGCGACACTAATAGCTACTATCAATTTTATCTATACATTATCCAGGTATTAAGGAGGGCTCTTTTTGGCGCAAATAACATTTCGGGAAGAGCGCTGCAAAGGTTGTCAATTATGCGCAGCGGTGTGTCCCAAACAATTAATTAAAATGGCCGGGCATATCAATGTCATGGGATTTCACCCGGCTACCGTGGAAGAACCTGAAAAATGCACCGGGTGTGCACTGTGTGCCCGCATGTGTCCGGACCTGGTAATTGAAGTGGCAAAGGAGGAAAAAAAGGTTGGCTAAAATATTGATGAAAGGTAATGAGGCCATCGGAGAAGGTGCCGTGCGGGCCGGTTGTCGCTATTTCTTCGGTTACCCCATTACCCCGCAGAGTGAATTGCCACACTACCTGGCCAAGCGTATGCCCGAGGTGGGCGGTGTGTATTTGCAATCGGAGAGTGAAACAGCGGCGGCCAATATGGTCTTTGGCGCCGCCGGGGCCGGTGCCCGGGTAATGACTTCATCCTCGGGCCCCGGTATTAGCTTGATGCAGGAAGGTATATCCTACTTGGCCGGTGCCGAGCTGCCCTGTGTAATAGTGAACATGATGCGGGGCGGTCCCGGCCTGGGTAACATTGCCCCGGCCCAGTCCGATTATTTCCAGGCCGTCAATGGCGGCGGTCATGGCGATTACCGGGTGATTTGCCTGGCCCCGGCATCGGTGCAGGAGATTATTGACTTGATGGCGGATGCCTTTGACTTGGCGGATAAATACCGTAACCCGGTGATGCTGCTGGCCGATGGTGTATTGGGCCAGATGATGGAACCGGTGGACCTGGGTGAGGAGAAACTGGTGCAACCGCCGGAAAAAGAATGGGCGGCTACCGGGCGTAAAAAAGGCGGCCCCAAACGATTAATCAACTCGTTATATATCGTGCCTGAAGAATGCGAGAAGCACAATATCAGGCTGTCCCAAAAATATGCGGCCATAACCAAAGAAGAACAGCGCTGGGAAGAATACCAGGTGCATGACGCTAAAATGATCATTGTAGCCTTTGGCACCTGTGCCAGAATCTGCAAGGCTGTGGTTGATCGTGCCCGGCAGGAGGGCCTGGCGGTTGGTTTGATCCGCCCCATTACAGTTTGGCCCTTCCCTGCCGGAGTGATAGCCCGTTTACGGGAGACGGCTGAACAGTTCCTGACGGTGGAAATGAACATGGGCCAAATGGTGGAAGACGTGCGGCTGGCGGTGGCGGGTAAAAAGCCGGTGCATTTCTATGGCCGGGTGGGCGGTATGCTGCCCGTGGCCCGGGATGTGCTGGCGGAGGTTAAAAAACTGTACAACGGGGGTGCGGTATAATGAAAAAAGTTTTTACCAGGCCGGAGGCGCTGGCTGATTTACCATTCCATTACTGTCCGGGCTGCACCCATGGCATTGCCCACCGTTTGGTGGCCGAAGTTATTGATGAAATGGGTATATACGAGCGCGCCCTGGGTATAGCACCGGTGGGCTGTTCCGTATTTATTTATAATTACCTGGATATAGATATGTACCAGGCCGCCCACGGCCGGGCACCGGCGGTGGGTACGGGCATCAAGCGGGTGCTGCCCGACCGGCTGGTGTTTACCTACCAGGGTGACGGCGACGCGGCGGCCATCGGCACGGGCGAGCTGGTGCACGCGGCGGCCCGGGGCGAAAAGATAACCGTTATTTTCGTCAACAATGCGGTTTACGCCATGACCGGCGGCCAGATGGCCCCCACCACGTTATTGGGCCAGAAAACCACCACCACTCCCTACGGGCGGGATAAGGATGCCAATGGTATGCCCGTAAAGGTTTGTGAAATGCTGGCCCCGCTGGATGGCAGTGCTTACCTGGCCCGGGTATCTCTGCACAACCCCAAGCATATAGCCCAGGCCAAAAAGGCCATACGCAAAGCTTTTGAAGTACAAATGCGCGGAGACGGCTTTACCCTGGTGGAAATACTGGGTTCTTGCCCCACCAACTGGGGCCTGCCCCCTCTGGAGGCACTGAAGTGGCTGGAAGAGAATATGATTCCTTACTACCCGCTTGGTGAACACAAAACTCCGGCGGAGGAGGTGCAGATATAATGTTTGAAGGTATCTTAATCGCGGGTTTCGGGGGGCAAGGTGTTTTATCCACCGGACAGCTGCTGGCCTACGCCGGAATGATCGAGGATAAACATGTGGCCTGGATTCCCTCCTATGGCCCGGAGATGCGCGGCGGTACGGCTAACTGCGGCATAACCATTTCCACTGAACCCATTAGCTCACCGGTGGTCAGCGAACCCACCGTGCTGATTGCCATGAACCGGCCTTCCCTGGAAAAATTTGAACCCACGGTGGTACCGGGCGGTTTGATTCTGGTAAACAGCTCGTTGATTGATATTAAAACCCAGCGCACCGATGTGCGCACCGTATATGTGCCGGCTAACGACATGGCCGAGGAGTTGGGCAACGGCAAAGTGGCCAACAATATTATCCTGGGAGCTTTACTGGAACTAACCGGCGTAGTATCCAACGAAGGCGTACTGGAATCGCTGAAAAAGGTGCTGCCGCCCAAACACCACAATCTAATCCCCTTAAACGGCGAAGCCCTGGAAAAGGGCCGCGAGCTGGCCAGGGGTCAGGCTTAAAGTTTATTAAAGCAACTGCAATATCGTAATAAATAAATATAAACAAATCCATAATAACCGCCGAAAGCCGGTTTTACAGCCGGGCTTCCGGCGGTTATTATATTAACAACAATAGTTTGCAAAGGTGGGGTTGGATTGATAAACAGGGAGCGGCTGGTGGCCGAGTTTATGGAAATGGTACAGGTGGACAGTGAAAGCCGCCGGGAGGGACAAATGGCCGCACTGCTTAAGGAAAAACTACAAAGGTTGGGATTTACCGTCCATGTAGATGAGGCCGGTTCCCGAACCGGATCGGACACGGGTAATCTCATTGCCCGTCTGGCCGGCAATGCCCAAGCACCGGCCCTGATGTTCTCGGCCCACATGGACACGGTAACTCCGGGCTGCGGCATTAAACCCGTGGAAGAAAACGGCGTCATCCGCTCGGCGGGAGATACCGTTCTGGGTGCCGATGACAAAGCGGGTATAGCTGCCATACTGGAGGCGGTACGGGTGCTGCAGGAACAAAAATTACCCTTTGGTGACCTGGAACTGGTTTTTACCGTGTGTGAAGAAGTGGGATTATCGGGCGTCAAGTACCTGGATTTTTCCCGCCTGACGGCCCGGATGGGCTATGTACTGGACAGCAACGGCCCGGCGGGCACCATTATCACACGTGGTCCTTCCCAGGACGAGATATATGCTGAAATGCTTGGCACCGCAGCCCACGCCGGTATTAACCCCGAAGATGGAGTGAATGCCATTCAGGTGGCATCCCGGGCCATAGCAGCCATGCAATTGGGCCGCATAGATCACGAAACCACCGCCAATATCGGCATTATTTCCGGTGGTACGGCCATTAATATTGTGCCCGAGAAAGTAACTATTAAAGGTGAAACCAGAAGCCTGCAGGAAGATAAACGGATCAAGCAAACCCGGGCTATTTGCGAGGCGCTGGAGAGGGCGGCCCGGGAAGGTGGAGCCCGGGTGCAGATAAAAGTGGAAACGGTTTATCCGGCCATGGATGTACCCGGCGATGCGCCGGTGGTTGAGTTAGCCCGCAATGCGGCATTGGACATAGGTCTAGAGCCCGTGGTCAAAGGCACGGGCGGGGGCAGCGACACCCATATTTTTAATGAGCATGGTATTGAAGCGGTGAACCTGGGCATTGCCATGCAAAATGTGCACACCACCGGCGAATTTATCAATGTGGATGACCTGGTAATGGATGCTTCGTATGTACTGGCCATCATCAAAGCGGCGGTAACCTGCGGGGCCGGGAAGGGAGAATAGTTATTTTGATCAGAATAAGGCAAGGCCGGGTGACGGGCGTCAAAGCCAGGCGGGGGGATATAACGGAAATAACGGTGCAAATACCGGGGGAGCCAGAAGGGAAGGCGTACAACTATGATTTACTCACCGGACCGGTGAAAACCGGAGACACCGTGGTGCTTAACACCACCGCCGTGTCCAAGAACCTGGGCACGGGGGGTGCCCATTTTGTCATGGCCAATGTCACCATCCCCCCGAGGGAGGCCCGGGAGCCCGGGCATATAATGAAATTGCGCTACAGTCCCTGTCAGGTCAAGGTGCTGGCTGCCGAAGAGCCGGACAGCCCTGACGCGGAAATAATCAAAAATACAACGTCCCTGGACGGTGTGCCTGTGGTGGTGGGTACGCTGCACAGTATGCTGGCTCCCGCGGCGGCTGGGGCCAAGGCAGTTACCGGTGGCCGGGCCCGGGTGGTGTATGTGATGACGGACGGCGCGGCTCTGCCATTGCCCCTTAGCAATCTGGTCCGTGAACTGCGGGAAAAGGGACTGGTGGATGCTACCATAACCTGCGGCCATGCCTTTGGCGGTGATTGGGAGTGTATCAATATTTATACTGCGCTGTTGACGGCAAAGGCAGTGGCCCGGGCGGATGTCATCATTGTGGCCATGGGACCGGGGATTGTGGGTACCGGTTCCCCGCTGGGCTTCACCGGTGTGGAACAGGGGGAAATAATTAACGCCGTGAATATACTGGGCGGCCAGCCGGTGGCGATTCCCCGCATCAGTTTTGCTGATCCCCGGGAAAGACACCGGGGTCTCAGCCACCACACTGTGACCGCCCTGGGCAAAATTGCCCTGACACCTTGCACGGTGGTGCTGCCCCGGTTACGGGACCCCGAACAGAACACCCTGATACTGGAGCAGCTCAGCCACGCCTGGCCCGGGGATAAACACCGGCAAGCCCTGGAGGACGGACACCCCGCCCTGGCTGAATTAAAACGCCGGGAAATCAAGGTCACTTCCATGGGGCGCACACCGAAGGACGACCCGGCCTTTTTCCTGTCCGCAGGGGCCGCCGGCATATACGCAGCCAAGTTAGCTGTTGGCACCGCTTCCAACAAAGGGAACCAGTAAAGCACTTGAAGCCAGTATGGTTGTTTACGATAAAACGATAATAATGCCTTTTTAAGGTTCTGTGTCCCTGGGTTTGGTTTTTCAACTGTTTAACCCCTGCATGTAATGAATTATAGCTTCAATGTAGTGCTGAAGTGATAAACTCCCGCAATGTGGCACTGGATTGGGACCAGGGACGAATTATCTTTCGCAACTCCCTGACTTTGCCCGAGAAACATAAACCGTCTCTGGATATAAATAAACGCAATTGACCAACCTCCTTGGTGAATCCAAAATATACCATAATATTATGCGTTAGATTGCTGAATATACCGGAGGAAACAATATGAAAGTACCCGTGGTTAAAATGACTGTTAATGCCAGCGGGGCGGCTGCCGCTGCCAGAGAGGGAGACGTGGTGGTGATCGTGGATGTTATTGACATGTCCACCACTCTGGAGGCTGCATTGGACGCCGGTGCCTGTGCAGTATTCGGGGCTGCTCCCGACGGTGCTGCGCCGCCGGTGGCCATTGATCCCGTCGCCGTTGGTTTACTGGCCGGGCGGTTGGCCCGGGAAAAAAACACCGGGGTGGTTGTGGTAACCGAACCCCGGGTGGGTTCCGATGATGACCGCCTGGTCCGGGTTAAAGGCCTAAGTCGCGGCCTTGCCCGGGCCGGGGCTGTCATAAAGGCCGTTTTGCCCAACATCGGTGCTGAAACGCCAAAACTGTGTGATTTGCAAAATCAAGTGGTGATAGCAGCCACTGCTACCGGGGGAGTGGCCTATGATGCCGCCGTCAATGCCGGGGCACCGGCGGTGCTCACCGGCACTGTGGCCAGGACCATGCACCAAAAGGGTGCGGCACCGGCCCGCACGGCTGCCGCCCGGGCTATCCAAAAAGCCCGGGCGCTGGATACGGGAATCACCGTAGTGGCCGCCAGCGGCAATTCATTGGAAGACGTTTTGGCGGCGGAGTATATCACCCGGGCCATTATTGAAGAATATTTACGTTAAGATGATATGCACCCGGCGCTTTTACTACCAATAGCCAGTGGCGTATGGAACGGCCGGGTAACTACCCCTGGCGGAGCGCTGGAACAAAATTAAGTACAGCACACCTGCCGGATTAATTTGGCATAATCCACACCGTGCCGCTCATATATATAGACATGGACAGGTTATATTAAGGGAGCGGTGCTATGGGTTTCATGGGACGGGTAATAACCGCCTCCCTCCAGCAAAGCTGGCCCCTTTACCTGATTGTCATGGTTATCTTCGGTTTGGGCATACTGCTGGGCTCGCTGGGGGTCAATACATTGTCAGAGGAGCAAACCATAGAACTGCAGCGTTACTTGCAATCATTTTTAGCCCGAGCGGCTGAAATAGATGTGGACCGGATCCAGATGGTCAAGGGAGCGCTGTACGACAACCTGCTGGTGGGGTTGGTAATGTATATTTTGGGTTTAACTATTATTTGCCTGCCTCTGGTGCTTGCGCTAATCTTTTTTCGGGGATTTGTACTGGGTTTTACCGTGGGCTTTTTAACTGCGCACCCCGATTGGCGGGAGTTCATTGTAATCCTTGTCTCCATGCTGCCGCAAAATATACTTTTCATTCCTGCGCTAATTATTGGTGGTACAGCTTCACTTTCCTTTTCCATACTGTTGGTTAAAAGATTCAACAACTCCCATATTCGCATTGGACCCCAGTTTATCGGTTATTCATTGATCATGGCCGGTTGCATGGTTGCCTTTGCTTTGGCCGCTCTGGCCGAAGGGTATGTTTCACCGGAGTTGACTGCCCTCTCGGCAGCCCTGATCGGGGGGCGGTAAATGTTCCCAACCGGTAAAGGTATGCAAAATGTAACTTACCTTAAATGCTATTAATATACATGATATGGTAGGTGAGTAAAATATTACGGCGCTGTGCCGGATTTAACCGTCTAGTATTACCGGCCATAAACAATAACCAAAGGGGGCGCGCTTGATGTTTTTCATAGTGGTTTCCCGGGTCAAGGACAAGATATTGTTATTTGCACGCCTGGTACTGGTAATATGTATATTGTGTATATTGATTGCACAGTTATACGGGATTCTTAAAACCAGCGTAATTGAACATGACAAAACAACCAGTGATCCGCTACGGGTGGAACAACACCATGCCCCGGCGGCATTTTTTTGTCTAAAATATTAGGAAAAAAAGGATTATCCGCCTCGGTGTGGAATAGCTGAGTATAAAATGGTGGTGTTAAAATATGGAAATAAATACAAGGCATTTTTTGAATTACCTGGCGGTGGAAAGGGGCCTGGCCCAAAACACCATTTCTTCCTATGCTTTGGATTTAAAGCAGTTCAAAAACTTTTGCCGGCGCCGGCAGGTGTCAAAGGCCGGGGAGATTACGCGCAATGTAGTGTTGAATTATATCCTGGAACTGAAGAAATCCGGCCGCTCCTCTGCCACCATAGCCAGGCACATGGCGGCATTAAAGGCCTTTTGCCGGTTTCTGGTGGATGAGCAGGTGCTGGGCAGCGACCCCATGGCCAATCTGGAATCACCGGGTTTACCAAAAAAATTGCCCGGTGTGCTGGCCCAGGAAGAAGTGCAAAAATTATTGGAACAGCCCCGGGTCGGTAATCCGGGCGGCCTTAGAGACAAGGCCATGCTGGAATTGATGTATGCTACCGGCATGCGGGTATCGGAACTATTAACCCTTGATTTGGACCAGGTGGACTGTGAACATGGTTACGTGCGCTGCCTGGGGAAAGGGTCCAAGGAACGCATCATCCCGGTGGGCTCGGTGGCCAGAAATTTTTTATCGGAATACCTGCGTTGGGGCAGGGCTAAAATAAAAGCAAATAAAGGTGAAAAAGCTCTTTTTTTAAACATGCGGGGCAACCGGCTCACCAGGCAGGGATTCTGGAAAATTATCAAAAAATATGCTCGCCAGGCCGGTATAGCCAGAGAAATTACACCGCATACTTTACGGCATTCCTTTGCCACGCACCTTTTGGAAAACGGCGCCGACCTGCGTGCCCTGCAGGAAATGCTTGGTCATGCCGATATCACCACTACCCAGATATATACCCATTTAACTGAAAACAAATTACGGGAAACATATGACAAACATCATCCCCGGGCATAGCTTAAAGTACGGAGGATGCACGGGGACGGTTCTCCTGTTTCCGGAGACCCGTCGCCGGGGCTCAGGATGGCGGCATTGCATTTGCTTAACGTTTTATTAGCGTCCATGAGGAGGGTAAATTAATGCCACTTACAATTAATAGAAAAGTAATCATTATAGTACTGGACAGTGTCGGAGTGGGTGCATTGCAGGACGCTCACCTTTACGGTGACACCCATTGTAACACGCTGGGCAATTGTTCCCTGGCCGTGGAAGGCCTGAAAATGCCACACCTGGGGCAAATGGGCCTGGGGCTGTTGACCGAAATCAAGGGCGTGCCCCCGGTGGACAACCCCACCGCCTGCTACGGTATAATGGCCGAGCGTTCCCCGGGTAAGGATACCACCACCGGGCATTGGGAAATTGCCGGAATTATACTGGACCGGCCCTTTCCACTTTTCCCCGATGGCTTTCCCCCCGAAATAATTGAGCCATTCAAACAGCGTATCGGCAGGGATATACTGGGCAACAAGGCGGCCTCGGGGACAGCAATTATCGAGGAACTGGGCCCGCTGCATATGCAAACAGGTTACCCCATTGTATACACGTCGGCGGATAGTGTGTTTCAGATTGCCGCCCATGAAGAGGTTATTCCCCTGGCGGAATTGTACCGGATGTGCCAGACGGCCCGGGAACTGCTCACCGGGGAATATGCGGTGGGCCGGGTAATCGCCAGGCCCTTTGTGGGTTCTCCCGGCTCATTCAAACGTACCGCCAACCGTCACGACTATTCCATTGTCCCGCCCAGGCCCACGGTATTGAACTTGTTGCGTGACCATGGATTCACTGTGGCCGCAGTGGGAAAAATTAATGATATTTTTGCCGGCCAGGGTATTTCCCGGTCGGTACATACCAGCGGTAACATGGATGGGGTGGACAAGACCCTGGCATTGATGAAGGAAAACTTCAGCGGTCTAATTTTTACCAACCTGGTGGATTTTGACCAGCAGTACGGGCACCGCAACGATCCCCGGGGTTACGCCGGCGCCCTGGAGGAATTTGACCGGCGGGTGCCGGAGATATTGAGCGCCCTGGGTCCCGGGGATGTACTCATCATAACAGCTGACCACGGTTGCGACCCCACCACCTCAAGTACCGACCACTCCCGGGAGTATGTGCCGCTTTTGGTAACCGGGCAGAAGATAAAAAAAGGGGTTAATCTGGGCACCCGGAAAAGTTTCAGCGATGTTGCGGCCACGGTGGCCAGGCTTTTCCAGCTCAGTTACGATACCGGCGAGGAATTTGCCAGTGTCATCACTGATGCCTAACAGCGAGATGAATTGCCCGCATGTACATATTGAGTAGTCCTAAAAGGGGGACCCTGGTATGAGAATGGTCGACTTAATACAAAAAAAACGTGACGGCCACCCTCTGGCCAAAGAAGAAATTGATTTTATTATTGAGGGGTTCACCGGCGGGTCAATACCCGATTATCAAATGTCAGCTTTTTTAATGGCGGTGTATTTTCAAGGGATGGATGCAGAGGAAACCACAAGTTTGACCATGGCCATGGTTAACTCCGGGGATGTCATGGATTTGTCCGGCATACGGGGTGTCAAGGTGGATAAGCATTCCACCGGCGGCGTGGGAGATAAAACCAGTTTGATTGTGGGGCCGCTGGTGGCCGCAGTGGGTGTGCCCGTGGCTAAAATGTCAGGTCGCGGATTGGGGCATACCGGCGGCACCATAGACAAGCTGGAATCCATCGCAGGTTTTAATGTGGAACTGACGGAAAAGGAGTTTGTCAACCAGGTTAATGAACATAAAATAGCCATTGTAAGCCAGACCGGTAATTTAACTCCCGCTGACAAAAAACTGTACGCGCTGCGGGATGTTACTGCAACGGTGAGTTCGATTCCCTTGATTGCCAGTTCCATTATGAGTAAAAAAATCGCTTCCGGGGCCGACGCGGTTGTGCTGGATGTTAAAGTGGGTTCCGGTGCCTTTATGAAGTCTTTGCCCGCAGCCCGGGAACTGGCTGAAACTATGGTGCGGATCGGTAAGGGCGTGAATAAAAAAACCATTGCTGTGATAACGGACATGAATCAACCACTGGGCTATGCGGTGGGCAATGCCAATGAGGTTATGGAGGCTGTGCAGGTGCTTGGCGGCCGGGGGGAGGCGGGTTTAACCAGAGTTTGTTTAACAGTGGCCGCCCATATGACGGTGGCCGGGGGCATTTATGCCGGTTTTGACCAGGCATATGCCGCCCTGGCCGGGGTGCTGCAAAGCGGCCGGGCCTTGACCAAGTTTAAACAATTTATCCAGGCCCAGGGAGGTAACCCGGCGGTGGTGGATAATCCCGGGGAGCTATTGCCCCGGGCCAGGTACCAAGCACAATTAAAATCGCCCGCGGCCGGTTATGTGCAAAGTATAGTCGCCGAACAGGTGGGCACCGCGGCTATGTTACTGGGTGCCGGAAGAAAAACGAAAAACGAACCAATTGATCATGCCGCCGGCATAACATTGCAGAAAAAGGTGGGGGATAAGGTGGAATACGGGGAAGTGCTGGCTTACTTGCACAGCAACCGTGAAATAACCCCCCGGGCTATGACCATGTTGAGCGAATCCTTTATCATAGGTACCCAACGGCCTGAAGAATTGCCCGTTGTTTACGATGTTATCGAATGATTAAAATAAGTGCGTTGACCGGTGCAATAACATTTTCCGCCTGTATAACTTTTACTCAGCTTCACATAATATTTTGAGCTGAATAAAACAGGGGGGAAGTGTGATGAAGAACAGATATTGGGGCGTGATTATAACGGTCGTGCTGCTGTTATTAACCGTCCAGGCTGGACTGGCGTTGGCGGCGGTCGATGCACAGTTACCTGCTGCGGCACCGGTGAATGAGGCCCAGGCGGTTACCGGCGACGGCACCGGGGCGGAAAAAACCTCCGCGGAGGCGGCCGCGGCAGCGCTGGAAACCACTGCCGAAGCAGCAGTGCTGATGGATGCCGCCACAGGCAAGGTGCTCTGGGCCAAGGAGCAGGACAAATCACTGCCCATGGCCAGTGTCACAAAGATCATGACCCTGCTGCTGGCCTGTGAGGCACTGGAACAGGGCAAAATCAGCCTTGATGACCGGGTAACGGTTTCAGAAAATGCCTGGAGTATGGGAGGCTCACAAATTTATCTGGAACCCGGCGAGGAAATGAGCATGCATGATATGTTGATTTCGGTAGCCGTGGGTTCCGCCAATGACGCCAGCGTGGCAGTGGCCGAGCATATTGCCGGTTCTGAGGAAGCCTTTGTGGAAATGATGAACAAGCGGGCTGCGGAATTGGGCTGCAAACATACCAGGTTTGCCAATCCCACCGGTTTGCCGGCTGAAAACCACTATACCTCCGCCTACGATATGGCGGTTATTATGCGGCAGGCACTGACACACCCGCATTTTATCAAAATATCTTCCATCTACAGGTATGATATCCGGGGCGGGGATTTTGTTTTATGGAACACCAATAAATTGCTCAAATGGTACCAGGGAGTGGATGCAGGCAAAACAGGCTGGACCAACGAAGCCAAATACTGCCTGGCGGCCACGGCTAAACGGGATGGTTTGCGGTTGATTTCAGTGGTACTGGGCACACCCGAACCCCGCAGCCATTTCCGCGAAACCATGAAAATTTTCAATTACGGCTTTGCCCGTTATGAGGCTGTGCAATTCGCCCAGCGGGGTGAAAGGGTTAAAAATATCAAGGTGGGCAAGGGTACCATCGACCAAGTGGGGGTTGTAGCAGGTGCTGATATAGCCATGGCCGTGCCCAAAGGACAGAAAGAAAATTACCGGGGTAAAGCACTGTTACCCGAAGAAATCACGGCTCCGGTGAAAAAAGGACAACGGTTGGGGGATTTTGTGGTATTGGAAGGGGAGAAGGAAGTACTCCGGGTGCCCTTGCTGGCCCAGAACCAGGTTAGCCGGGCTTTGCTGCTCCGGCAAATGCACAAAGCCCTTGATCATGTGTTTTAACATAAACGGTGGCGCCACCGGGGAAGGTGGTGCCGTTTTCTTTCGATGGTACTGCTTCCTTCCGGTAATGCTACCGGTAATGCCACTATCTTTCCGGTGGTGCCGGGTGTTGAAAGATTGTCAATCTTTTAACACCGGCACCAAAGTTTTGTCACAAGAGCGTGCTCTGTCATAAAACCATTAGTTTTAATTCCGTATCATACACACTGCATCTCTACCTTGTTGATATTAGTTACCTTATATGGTAAAATGTAACAGTGTAATAATAAAACACCGGATTTGGGGTGGTTGATTGTGAACTATACAATTAAAAGGGAAAACAACTATTTGATAGTATCTGTTATAGGTGAAATAGATATCAGTTTGACAGATTCACTGCGTGATGATGTGGATCAGGCACTGGAGGACTACGGTGTCAACCAGCTAATTTTTGACCTGACGGAAGTGGATTTCGTGGACAGCGCCGGGTTGGGGGTTATTCTGGGCCGGTATAAAAGGATCGCCGCCAGGGGAGGGAAAGTTTACCTGGCGGGGGCCAAGCCCCAGGTAAAAAAGGTGTTGGACTTGTCCGGTCTGCCGCGATTGATGGAGACCCACCCTTCGGTTCACCTTTTGCTGGACAAAATTGGTTAGATGATATTGCAGGTAGCCTGAAAAGAGGAGGTTTCGCGAATTGAACAAGGCTGTACTGGAATTTTCCAGCCGCCCCGAAAATGTGGCCTTCGCCCGGGTGGCGGTGGCCGCCTTGGCCGCTCAGTTGGATTTTACTTTATCCGATTTGGACGAAATAAAGGTGGCAGTATCCGAAGCGGTGACCAATGCCATTATTCACGGATACGAAAACCAACCGGATCGTATAGTCCGGGTGGAAATAAAGATTGCCGAAGAATATATAGGAATTGAAGTAATTGATCACGGCAAGGGAATCAAAGATATCAACAAGGCGTTGGAACCGGCCTATTCCACTGATCCCGAACGAATGGGCCTGGGTTTTGCCTTTATGCAGTCGTTTATGGAAAAATTTGAGGTGTCCTCCATTCCCGGTAAGGGCACCCGGGTGAAAATGGGCAGAAGGGCAGGGACACCCGGGCGCCAGGCTGTGCCTGAACAGTAGGGGGAATACCATGAGTAACCGGTTAATGGAAATGAACCTGCCCCGCTTCCCCCTGTTAAAGGATACCGAAATGAAGGAGTTGTTGTCCCGAGCCCAAGCGGGGGACGAGCAGGCCAGGGAGCGCCTGGTCAACTGTAATTTAAAACTGGTATTCAACCTGGTCAAGCGGTTTCAAAACCGGGGGTATGAACTGGAGGACCTGTTCCAAATCGGCTGTATTGGATTAATGAAGGCCATTGACAAGTTTGATACGGGCTATAATGTACGTTTCTCCACCTATGCCGTGCCCATGATCGTGGGGGAGATCAGGCGGTTTTTACGGGATGATAATCCCATCAAGGTGAGCCGCTCCATAAAGGAAACTGCTTATAAAGTACAGCAGACTAGGGATTTACTGGTGGCCAAATTGGGGCGGGAACCCACTGTCAATGAAATTGCCGTTGAATTGAATATACCCAGGGAGGAAGTGGTTACCGCACTGGAGGCATCCCAATCTCCCGCCTCCATTTATGAAACACTGCACCAGGATGATGGCGATCCTATTTATCTATTGGATCAGCTAAGTGAAGACGATGGTGAGACAACGCCATGGCTGGATAATATTGCAGTGAAAGAGGTGCTGAAAAGGCTGCCGGACAGAGACCGTCTTATTCTACTGTGGCGCTTTTTTGGTGACAAAACCCAGGGGGAAATTGCCGACCGGTTGGGGCTTTCCCAAGTGCAGGTTTCCAGGTTGGAGCGCCAGGCTTTGCAAAGACTGAGGGATATGATGGAGAGTGCCCAGTAATTGTTTTTTACTATATTTACATGGTATGCATAAAAAACACTTTATACAGGGAGAGAGCGGACAAGCTCTTTCTTTTTTTATAAAAATTTTAAGGGACTGAAAGAATAAATGATATTAAAGCACGGCTCTTTACTGCATAAAAAACGATACAGAACAAATAATACAATTGCCAATGGAATTAAATTTAAAGGAGGATGTTATTATGCATATCAAGGTCATGGAAATGGTAGGGGAATCCACCGAAGGTTGGCGCAGCGCGGTACAGTCCGCTATTACCGAGGCCTCCAAAACAACGAACAACATTGTTGGCGTAGAAGTGGTTAATTTTACCGCCAATGTGGAAAACGGCAGGGTTGTCGAGTATAAAGCCAACCTGAAAGTAGCCCACACCATTTAAAGAAAAGGACACCGCCAAAGGTGTCCCTAAATTTTAATAACTGGTCCTAAAAACAAACCCGACCAAAGGGCGATAGTTAATGGACAGATAAGGGGCGTAAATATGTGGGGAAACCAATCAGCGTAATAGTGGTTACAGACGGTGATAAAATAGCCCAAAAAACCGTTGAAACAGCGGCGCGCAACATCGGAGCCCGCTGTATATCCGCATCTGCAGGCAATCCCACCCCTTTAACAGGAGAACAATTGGTGTATTTGATCAAACAGGCAGCCCATGAGCCTGTGGTAGTCATGCTGGATGATAAGGGCAAGCATGGCATGGGGGCCGGGGAAACGGCGTTGGCTTACCTGGCCCGGCACCCGGATATACGCATTTTGGGCGCCCTGGCGGTAGCTTCCAATACCGAATTTACCCAGGGTACACATGTGGATTTATCGGTGGACTGCCATGGTAATTTGGTGGATGGACCGGTGAATAAACTGGGTCAAGCAATTGGGTGCAACGGTGAGGCGCTTTGCGGGGATACTGTGGAAGTACTGGATGAATTAAACCTGCCGGTAATTATCGGTATTGGCGATGTGGGTAAAATGAATTATGCCGATCACTATGCTTATGGTGCACCGGTAACCACCAAAGCACTGCAGGAAATAATCAAGAGGAGTGGATACGATGGCCCCCGCTGCCATTGAGGACAAAACCAGGTTAAAGAAACAGCTTGATATCAATATGGATTTGCTGGCTGAAAAATTAGCCTTTGATAAAAACTTTGATATTGTAAGGCGGGAAATGATCATTGGCGGCCGCAAAATTATGATGTTGTTTGTGGATGCCTTTGCCAATGCCGAATTGATGACTGAAATCTTGGGCAACTTGCATCAATTGGAACGGGAAGAACTGTCAGTGGATGCGTTTCAAAAACTGTTCTTGAAACACATCAATTATGTTGAAGTGCAGCCTACGGAGTATATTGAGGATTTGATTGAAAAGATGCTTTCCGGTCCCCTGGCCCTTATTGTTGATGGCCTGGATAAGGCTATATTGCTGGATGTAAGAACTTATCCCGCTCGGAGTCCCCAGGAGCCCGATTTGGAAAAGGTGGTGCGGGGATCCCGGGACGGTTTCACTGAAACGCTGGTCTTTAATACCGCGCTGATCAGGCGGCGCATAAGGGATCCCAAACTGCGCATGGAATATGTCCAGGCCGGAAACCGTTCCAAGACCGATATAGTCATCTGTTATATTGAAGATATTGCCAACGAAGATTTGGTGGACAGTATCCGGGAGAAAATAGGTGCCATTAACATAGACGGGCTGCCGATGGCGGAAAAGGCTGTGGAAGAGCTTATCACCCCCGGGAATTACTGGAACCCGTTGCCCAGGGTGCGTTATACCGAAAGGCCGGACGTAGCCGCCATTCACTTGTTGGAGGGGCATGTACTGGTGCTGGTGGATACTTCACCCAGCGTTATTATTACCCCCACCACCCTTTTCCACCACCTGCAGCATGCCGAGGAATATCGCCAAAACCCAACTGCAGGGGTATTCATGCGCTTGGTCCGCTATATGGGGATATTTATTTCAGTATTTTTATTGCCCTTGTGGTTGCTGGCGGTTTTGCAGCCAGGTATACTTCCCCCTGCTTTGAAATTCATCGGTCCGGATGAAATAGGCAAAATACCGGTATTTGTTCAGTTTTTACTGGCCGAAGTTGCAGTGGATATGGTGCGCATGGCCACCATTCACACTCCCACGGCACTGGCCACTGCGGTGGGTTTGATTGCCGCACTGCTTATAGGTGATCTGGCAGTGACGGTGGGGCTGTTCAATGCGGAAGTGATCATGTACACAGCGGCGGCGGTGGTGGGTAACTACCTTACTCCCAGTTACGAGTTGGCCTTTGCCAACCGGTTGATACGCCTGTTCTTGCTGGTGATGGTGGGATTCTTCCGTTTGCCCGGGCTGCTGATAGGTCTGGTATTGGTGATGGCACTTTTGATATTCACCCGGTCCTTCGGAGTGCCCTACATGTGGCCGCTAATCCCCTTCAACGCCAGGGCACTATACAATACCATTGTACGCCGCCCGGTGCCGGTGAGCAACGTGCGGCCCAGTATATTGAAAACCCGGGATGTTGACCGGCAGGGGGTACCGGTACCGGCCCGCAAACCGGATAAAGGGAATGATAAAAAGGACAAGTGAAAAACCTGGTTTGCGCCAGGTTTTTTACTTGTCCTTTATCATTATTTACCTTTGGTCAAATAGCAGGGCATATCTTTGGAGCTATAAAGTATACCAATTTATCTTTTAGTTCATAATATCTTAATGTGGAAAAGAACGTTTAACAGGAGGCCTTTTGACATGTCCGTTACAGTGGGCATACCCAGAGCACTGCTCTATTATTATTACTACCCCCAGTGGGAAACTTTTTTTAACCGCCTGGGGGTAAAAACCCTGGTTTCCCGGGAAACCACCCGGGGTTTATTGGAAAAAGGTTTAAAATCAACCGTTGATGAAGCTTGCTTGCCGGTCAAACTGGCTGTAGGTCACGTGCTGGATCTTAAAGACAGGGTGGACTATATATTTTTGCCGCGTATAGTCAGTACCGCCCGGCGGGAATATATCTGCCCCAAATTTCTGGGCTTTCCCGACATGGTGCGTAATAATATCGATAACCTGCCGCCGCTGCTTGATTACAAGATGGACTTATATCGCAAAGGTAGCAGTATGTACAATTTATTTTACGCAGTAGGTAGATATTTCACCCGCAACCCGGCCCGCATATATATGGCTTACCAGGCATCCCTTAAATCGCTGCACAGCCATTACCGGGATATGGAGGCGGGGCAGCTACCGGTGGAAACGGGGGACAAGCACAACCGGAAAGAATGTGATGTAACCATTGCGGTTATCGGGCACCCCTATAATATTTACGACCGCTATATCAGTATGAATATGCTAAAACGTCTACGGGATTATGGCGCCAGAGTGGTCACTGCGGATAACTTGCCGGAATATGTTTTACGTGCCGAAGCTGAAAAATTGCCCAAGCAGTTGTTTTGGACATTAAACCAGCGCATGGTGGGTGCCGCCTTTTACTATTTTAACCGCCCGGAGGTGGACGGTTTGATCCATGTGGCTTCTTTCGGCTGCGGACCCGATTCAATGACCGGGGAGTTGATTGAAAGATTTGCCCGCCGCTGCTCGCGCAAGCCGCTGCTCAGCTTAACCATTGATGAACACACCGGCGAGGCCGGTATGGTTACGCGTCTTGAGGCGTTCATGGACATGGTCAGGTGGCGTCTTAATCTGGATAACGTGGCGGCTTCATTATAGAGGAAGCCGGAAGCACGGGGACGGTTCCCTTGCTTAACCCCTGTGTCATCCCCCTTGTTACCCTTGTCATGCACAAGGGCAGGACAAGCCGTGGCTTTGGTTTGGTTAAATCATCACGCACGTTTGGAAAGGTGTAGATACCATTGAAGATAGTTTACCCCCACATGGGCTATATGTGGATATGTATCAAGGCTATGCTGGAATACCTGGACGTGGAGGTGGTGGTGCCGCCGCCCTCCAGTAAAAAAACATTGCTGCTGGGTGTAAAGCACGCCCCCGAATTTGCCTGTATGCCATTAAAATTAAACCTTGGTAATTTTATGGAAGCCGCTGAGCTGGGTGCGGATACCATGGTGATGGCCGGCGGGTGCGGCCCTTGCCGGTTTGGTTATTATGCCCATGTGGAACACGCCATACTGCGGGATTTGGGTTACCAGTACCAACTGGTGGTGCTGGAGCCGCCGCAGAAGCACATCGGCGAGCTTTTGGGTAAGATTAAACACATCACCGGCCACCAGTCATGGCGGAAAGTAATCAATGGTATTCGTTTCGGTTATCATAAGGCCGAGGCGGTGGATGAACTGGAGAAAACAGCTAATTATTGCCGGCCCCGGGAAATCAAGCCGGGCACTACCGACCGGGCGCTGCAGGCTGCCCTGAAGGAAGTAATCGCTGCGGATACGCCGGAAAAACTTCCGGCGGCCAGAAAAAGAGCGTTTGAAATTATGCGTTCTGTGCCGGTGGATAGATTAAGGCCTGTGCTGCGTATTGGGTTGGTGGGGGAAATCTACACCCTGTTGGAGCCATTTACCAACCAGGATATCGAGCGCAAGCTGGGCGGTATGGGGGTGGAAGTGGATCGCTCCATTTACCTTAGTGAATGGATTAATGAACACCTTTTTTTAGGGTTGGTAAAAAACAAGCGCAGCAGCAAAACAGCCAGGGAAAAGGCCGTAAAATATCTAGGGCATTTTGTGGGCGGGCATGGTCTGGAAACTGTGGGTAACACCGTGCTGTACGCCGAGCAGGGTTATGACGGGGTGATTCAAATGTTGCCCTTTACCTGCATGCCGGAAATAGTGGCCCAGAGTATCTTGCCCCGGGTAAGCACAGAAACGGGCATTCCCACCATGACCTTAATAGTTGATGAGCAATCCGGAGAAGCCGGGCTTGTCACCAGGCTGGAAGCATTTGTGGACCTGCTGGCCAGAAAGAAACAAACCGGGGAGGTATTGGCTTAAAATGTATTGTTACCTGGGAATAGATGTAGGCTCGGTGAGCACGAACCTGGTGCTCACCGGTGAGGACGGCACGGTTAAACACAGCATTTACCTGCGCACCCGGGGGAAACCCATCGAAGTGGTGCAACAGGGGTTGAAGCAACTCCAGGAAGCCCTGCCGGGCAAAATAAAGGTGGCCGGTGTAGGGACCACCGGTAGTGGCCGGCATCTGGCCGGGGTAATTACCGGCGCCGACATTATCAAGAACGAGATTACCACCCATGCCATCGCCGCCTCCAACGTGGTGCCCGGTGTTCAAACCATACTGGAAATCGGCGGTCAGGATTCCAAAATAATTATACTGCGCAACGGAGTGGTGGCGGACTTTGCCATGAACACCGTCTGTGCCGCGGGGACGGGCTCCTTTTTGGACCAGCAGGCTTCCCGCCTGAATATAAAAATTGAAGAGTTCGGCCCTCTGGCACTCCAATCCACCGTACCGGTGCGCATTGCAGGACGGTGTGCCGTATTCGCCGAAAGCGATATGATCCATAAGCAGCAAATGGGCTATAATGTGTCCGATATTTTGGCCGGGCTTTGCGAAGCGCTGGTGCGCAATTATTTGAACAACATCGGTAAAGGGAAGGAGATACTGGGGCCGGTGGTGTTCCAAGGCGGAGTGGCCGCCAATGCCGGTATGAAAGCCGCCTTTGAAAAGGCACTGGGGATGCCGGTACACGTGCCCCCCTATTACAACGTCATGGGCGCGCTGGGGGCCGCCATGCTGGCCAGGGAAGCCACCAACCGGAAGAGCACCGGCTTCAAAGGCTTCGGCGTTGCGGATAGGGATTTTAAGGCCGGTGGTTTTGCCTGTGACGGTTGTCCCAATGTATGTGAAGTGGTGGAAATACTGGAATCCGGCCGGGTCATCGCCCGCTGGGGCGACCGCTGCGGTCGCTGGAGCAATCTCATCCCCGGCGAAAAAATTTCATAATATCAACTCAACACAGGCAATTTGCCGTTTATATTTAAAGGTAAAGCCAGGGTTCATTGAATCCTGGCTTAATCAACCCGGTTATTTTTTGCCAAAGGGACAAAAACACGCTCAATTGACTTAATTAATTAAACCGTGTTAAAATGTGCACTAGCAAAATAGACCGTTTACCCTAATATGCAAGCTATGATATTCCCGACTGAACGGAGGAAACTTGATGAAGTTACAGGGCACCATGCAGATTAACGACAAAGGGCACCTTGAAATAGGCGGTTGCGATACCGTGGAACTGGCCGAAACCTTCGGTACGCCGCTGTATGTGCTGGATGAGCAGCACTTTCGGCAAAACTGCCGCAATTATTACCGGGCGTTTATTGAAAAATACGACGGTGTAGTTTTATACGCGGCCAAAACACTGCTTACCCTGGCAGTTTGCCGTATGGTAGCCGAAGAAGGTTTAAGCCTGGATGTGGTATCGGGGGGCGAGCTGTATACCGCCAAAAAAGCGCGTTTTCCCATGGAAAGGGTATATTTCCACGGTAATAATAAATCGGCTGCTGAACTGCAATTAGCATTGGAGTACAATGTGGGCCGAATTATGGTAGATAACCCCCATGAACTGCAAATGCTTAACCGGCTGGCCGGTGAGGCGGGTGTACGGGCCAAAATAATGCTGCGGTTGACCCCGGGCGTGGAAGCACACACCCATGAGTATATTAAAACAGGCCAGATTGACAGCAAATTCGGCATGGTCATTGAAAACGGCCAGGCTATGGAAATAATTAAACAGGCGCTGGCTTTGGATAATGTTCAGCTTACCGGGCTGCACTGTCATATTGGTTCCCAGATATTTGAGCTGCAGTCTTACACCCACGCCGCTGAAGTTATGCTCGGGTTCGCTGCCGAGGTGTACCGGGAAACAGGCTGGCAGCCCGGGGAAATGAACTTTGGCGGTGGTATGGGAATTTATTATACCGAGGCGGATAAGCCCCAGCCCGTGAGCAAATACGCCGATATGCTGGTGCAGGCGGTGCAAAACCTGGCCCAATCCCATGGTTTGGCTGTGCCCAGGGTGCTGGTGGAACCCGGCCGTTCCATCAGCGGCCCCGCCGGAACCACACTGTATACAGTGGGTGCGGTGAAGAACATACCCGGTATCCGCAAATACGTAGCGGTGGACGGGGGTATGGGTGACAACCCCAGACCGGCGTTGTACCAGTCCCGCTATGAAGCAATACTGGCCAACCGGGCCGCTGAAAAACCCGGGGAAACGGTATCTATTGCCGGAAAATGCTGCGAATCAGGTGATATGCTGATCTGGGATATAGAGCTGCCGGCTCCCGTTCCCGGTGATATACTGGCGGTTTCCTCCACCGGGGCCTATAATTACTCCATGTCCATGAACTATAACCGCCTGCCCCGCCCGGCCATGGTTTTGGTGCGGGATGGTGCAGCGGATATTATCGTGGCCCGGGAAACTTACGAAGACTTAATCAGGAACGATGTGGTACCGGAGCGGCTTGGCGGCGGCCGGGTGGTTAAAATAGCCGGTGCCGGGCGTTAAACAACATAAAAAAGCATAGTATCTCGATATAGTGCCCCGAAGCTTTACCAGGCTTTCGGGGCATGTTTTTTACGCACCGGGCCGATAAATATGGTATAATATGAAACTAATGTAGAAAAACCCAAAATTACATTATATGCGGAGGCAGACCATTGGAGATTATTACAACCCACACCAATACAGATATGGACGGGCTGGCGGCCATGGTGGCGGCGCAAAAATTATACCCCGATGCCAGGCTGGTAATGCCCGGTAAAATGTCCCGTAATGTGGAAGAGTTTATGTCGCTGCATAAAGATACCCTGAACATTTACAGTGTCAAGCAGATTGATTTAAACAAAATCAAGCGTGTTATCCTGGTGGATACCAAAAGCCGTCGCCGGGTGGGTAAAATAAGTGATATTTTAGACCGGCCCGGGGTGGATGTGCACATCTATGACCACCATCCCCGGGTCGAAGGTGATGTGCAGGGCTCGGTGGAAGTGGTTGAAACGGTGGGGGCTACGATTACCCTGCTGGTGGAAAAAATAATGCAGGCCGGGCTACCGGTCACTTCCCTGGAGGCCACTATTTTTTGTTTGGGTATATACAGTGATACCGGCTCACTGGTTTTCACCAATACCACCCACCGTGATGTGGATGCCGTTTCCTTCCTACTAAAAAAAGGGGCCAACCTGGCCGTGGTGGCTGATTTTTTGGGCCGGCCCATGACCGACGAACAAAAGGCCTTGCTCAAGGACTTGCTGGTAAACGCCCAGAGGCACCAGATTAATGGTGCCAAAGTGCTGCTGGCCAAGGCCAAAACGGCGGAGTTCGTGGTGGGCCTGGCGCTGGTGGCCCACACCATCTCCGAAATTGAGCGGTTGGATGTAGTTTTTGTAATGGCTGAAATGGAGGACCGGGTACATATCGTGGGCCGGAGCAGTATACCCCAGGCCAACGTAGCTGAAATATTGAAGCACTTCGGTGGAGGTGGACATGCGGCTGCCGCCTCGGCCACAGTTAAAAACGGCGTACTGGACGATTTGGCCTGGGAACTGCTGGACGTTATCTATCATAAAATACAGCCCCCCGTTTGTGCTGCGGATATTATGACCTCACCGGTAAAGACAGTGGCTCCTGAAATGAGTATTGCCGAGGCCGGGCATATCATGCTGCGATACGGTCACACCGGTTTGCCCGTGGTGAAGGGAGAAAAATTAATTGGCGTTATTTCCCGCCGGGACGTGGAAAAAGCCAATCACCACGGTTTGGGCCATGCACCGGTGAAGGGTTTCATGACGGTCAGAGTGGTATCGGTGCCCAGGGATATGCCTGTGTCGGAACTGCAGGAATTGATGATTAACCATGATATTGGGCGGGTACCCGTGGTGGAGGACGGTAAAATTGTGGGCATAGTCTCCCGCACCGATATACTGCGCACCCTGCACGGGGAAGTACAGGCCAGACACCGAAAAATCTATAACCACCGGGGCGGGCAGGAAGGATTGACCGGTCGCAATATCGGCTGGGTGCTGGAGCGTACCCTGCCCTCGACGGTACGTAATATATTAAGGCAAGCCGGTCAAATTGCAGATCGCATGGGCTTTAAAGTCTACGCCGCCGGAGGGTTGGTGCGAGACGTTTTACTGGGACATGAGAACCTGGATATAGACCTGGTGGTGGAAGGTGACGGTATACTGCTGGCGCTGGAACTGGGGCGGGCCTACAATGCCAAAGTTAGGCAGCATCACCAGTTCGGCACGGCGGAAGTGGTTTTTTCCGACGATTTTAAAATTGACGTGGCCACCGCGCGGGTGGAGTTTTACGCCTACCCGGCCGCTTTGCCCCAGGTGGAAAGCTCCACGCTGCACCAGGATTTGTACCGGCGTGATTTTACCATCAACGCCATGGCCGTTGCATTAAATGAAGATAGTTTTGGCAATTTGGTGGACTTTTTTGACGGCCGGGAGGATTTACAGAACCACATAGTCAGGGTGCTGCACAATTTAAGTTTTATCGAAGATCCCACCAGAATATTGCGGGCCATTCGCTTTGAGCAGCGGTACGGGTTTAAAATCGAGCCCCAGACGTTAAAGTTTCTAAATGAATCGGTGCGCCGCGGTGTACTGGCCAAAGTAAGCAATGACCGGCTGTGGGATGAACTGAAGCACATACTGGCGGAAACCGAAGCCGAAGGTATGCTAAGGCGTATGGAGGAACTGGGGGTTTGGGCTTATATTTTCCCCCGGGTAAATTACTGGGAGGTTGAACCGGTACTAAAGGACTTGCCCCGCTCCATTCGCCAGATCAGTGATTGGGGGATGATGGTGCCCAGTTCCGGTTGGTTGGTATATTTTATTGCCGTTTTACACTGGTCGGACGCTGAAATAGCCCGGGAAAATTGTGCCAAATATAATTTAAGCAAGCGCCAAACCGAAAAGGTGCTGGCCGCCCTTAAAGGATGGAGCAGCACCGTGGCACTAATTTGGAAAGCACCCCGGCATGTCAAGGTCAGTCAACTGGCCAAGGCGTTGCTGCAAATGCCCCGGGAAAGCTATCCCATGCTGCTGGCCATCCTGGAAGAGGATGAGTTAAAGGAACGTTTCAGGGAGTTGCTAAATATAATTAAGGATAGTAAACCAAGAATCAACGGAAAATATATTAAGCAGCTGGGCTACCGTCCCGGGCCGGTTTACCGCGAAGCGCTGGATGCACTGTGGCGGGAGCGGCTGGACGGCAACCTGCGCACCGAGGAAGATGAGCAGGCCTTTGTACGGGATTACCTGGCCCGGTTGACTAAAAGGAGCGAATAAATGTTAGATTTACCCAGTCTGTCCGAGCTACTGCTTTTGTTGCCGGCTATTTTAATCGGCCTGACCTTTCACGAGTTTGCCCATGGTTGGGTGGCCTACCGGTTGGGAGATAATACCGCCCGAAATCAGGGGCGGTTGACCCTCAATCCCGTGGCCCACATCGACCCCATAGGTTTTATCATGCTGATACTGTTCAAATTTGGCTGGGCCAAGCCGGTTCCCGTGAACCCGTATAACTTGCGCACCGACCCGGCCCGGGGTATGCTGCTGGTTTCGCTGGCCGGACCTACGGCCAATCTGGTGGTAGCCCTGGCAACTGCCATATTGTTGGGTCTGGGGTTCCTGCGGTTGCTTCCTTATGCGGATTATTTTTATTACATGCTTTATTTAACCTTGCAAATTAATGTGGTCCTGGCTTTTTTCAACCTGATACCCGTTCCTCCCCTGGATGGCTCTAAAATACTGGCCGGGCTTTTCCCGCGGCATACCCAGTTTATCTACGGGATGGAAACCTATGGTACCGTTATTCTACTGATATTGCTTTTTACCGGGGTACTGGGCAAAATTTTATGGCCTTTGGTCAGCTTTGTGGTAAATTTATTATTAGCGATCAGTAATATCATATAGCAAAGGAGATTAGTAATGCGTATTCTTTCCGGTATCCAGCCTTCCGGCGCCCTGCATTTGGGCAATTATTTCGGCATGATGAACAGGATGATTAAATACCAGCAAAACAATGAGCTGTTTTGTTTCCTGGTAAATTACCACGCTTTGACTTCCGTTTTCGATGCCAACCTGTTAAGAAAACAGACCTTTGACGCAGCTTGCGATTTTCTTGCTCTTGGTCTTGACCCCGATAAATCAGTATTTTGGATTCAGTCGGATGTGCCGGAGGTTACGGAACTAACCTGGCTGTTGTCCAATATCACCGGCATGGGACTGCTGGAGCGCTGTCACTCCTATAAGGATAAAACAGCTAAAGGTATTCCGGCCAGCCATGGTCTATTTGCTTACCCTGTACTCATGGCCGCTGATATACTCCTTTACGGTGGCGAGAAGGTGCCCGTAGGCAAAGACCAAAAACAGCACCTGGAAGTGGCCAGGGATGTGGCTATAAGATTTAATAACACCTACGGGGAAACCTTTGTGGTGCCCGAACCGGATATTGAGGATAATTTCGCCACAGTGCCGGGCATCGACGGACAGAAAATGTCCAAGTCTTACGGCAATACCATCGAGCTTTTCGCCGATGAGAAAACACTGCGTAAAAAGGTAATGAGTATTAAAACCGATTCCACACCGGTGGACGAGCCCAAGCCCATCGAAGGCAATGTTCTTTATGACCTGTATGCATTGTTCCTTGATGATAAAGGGAAGGCCGAGCTCAAGGAAAGGTTCCTTACCCCGGGCCTTAGGTATGGGGATGTCAAGAAGGAACTATTCGAAGTGATCCGTGATTATTTCGCTCCCTATAAAAAAGAAAGGGACCGCCTGGCTGCCGATAAGCAGTATGTGCTGGACATCATGCAAAAGGGTGCCCGCAAGGCCAGGCAGGCCGCAGCGGTATACCTGGAGAGAGCCCGCCGCAATGTGGGACTGGACTATAACAATGTATAACGATTTCTCCGGTTAATGCAGGCTGCACCTGTTCGAAAAGCAAACTTCATTGCCCAAAGGGAAGGTTAGCTTTACATACTTCTCGAACAGGTTCAAAAGCGTCCTATCCCGGTTTTATTACGGGGTGTATAATACCGGTGCATATTTTGTGGCAAGTGGCGGCAGTATAAGCCATGGGGTGCAGTATGTGGTATTTAATCCTGGCACCGGTGTTAATTCTGCTTGTATTGCTGTTGATAGCACCGGTTAAAGTTCATATAAGTTATGTACTTGAGGAAAAGGATGATCCCAAACCCAATACAACATTAAATATATCCACACCAGGCACCGGTGTGAGCCTGTCCATCTTGTGGGGGCTGTTTAAAATACGCCTGCGGCTGTCCTCGGTCAGGCTGGTTTTCAATATCTTTGCTCCGGTTTTTAAACTGCGAGCCAGGCTGACCGGCCGTTCCGGTGACGTGTTGGCCAGGGAAAAAACCAGCATTTCCGCCGGCCGGGCTATCCACCTTTACAAGCTGGCCATGTGTGTTTACCGCGCCACCGCACCGGCCTACCGGTACCTGCTGTCGGTAACGAAACTGCACCGGTTTAGCTGGCGCACCAGGCTGGGCATGCCCCGGGCGGACCAGACCGGCATGGCGGTGGGTTTGCTTTGGATTGCCAAAAGTAATTCCACCGCTTATCTGTATCGCCGGCTAAAAAAGCCGGCTCCCCGGCCGGAGCTTGAAATTATACCGGTTTTCAGTGCCCGCATGGTGGATACCCGAATAGAATGTGTATTCAGCCTGAGGCCCTGGCAGGTGATCCTTTCAAGTATTATGGCGATTTGGCTCTACCTGAAAAGTAAAAACTCCTTGGCCAGAAGTATGATGTGAATTCCCATGTATAAAGGGGGAAATTAAGGGTAAATTATTCAATAGTCTTTAGCATACATGGCAAGGAGCTGGTTAATATGCCTGAACAAGTACACCCCATCGAGGGGCTTATGAAAACAGCAATGGAAAGTATAAAGGAAATGGTGGACGTAAATACCGTGGTGGGTGACCCGGTGGAAACCCCCGACGGCAGTGTAATAATACCCATCTCCAGAGTAGCCTGTGGTTTTGGTGCGGGCGGTGGTGAGTTTGATTATGGCGGTGGTGAAAAAGGCCAGGACGGTGAAGGGCAAATGCCCGGCTTCGGCGGTGGCAGCGGCGCCGGTGTTTCTGTAAAACCCGTGGGGTTTCTGGTGGCGGGCAACGGCCAGGTGCGTTTGATCCCGGTGGACGGCAATGCCACGGTGGACAGGCTCATCGATTTGGCCCCCTATGTATTCAACCAAATCCAAAGCTTGCTCAATAGGGGTCAGGCTTAAACTTTATTAAACTATTGTGCAGCTGACATAAGAAAAGCGGGATAACTCCCGTCATACATTAAACTGCATTAGCATTCTGTAATTTAAAATTCCTTATGCTTAATAAGTTGTCCGAAAAGATAAGCTTTGGTGCCGGGCGTTGAAAGGTTGTAAGACTGCTAATCTTACAAGCTTTCAGCGCCCGGCACCAGTTTTTTATTTTTTTTGTAATAATACCAGCCTTTTTGCAAACAATTGCTCCAGCCCCGCCCGGCGTACCCGGTGATGTATTTCCGGGGCATCGGTGCTGTACAGGCCTCTTTTTTGCATTCTTTCAAAATATACCGAACCCGAGAAGGTGTATTTTTTGGTTAATCCTGCGGGTTTTTTAATTTCCCGGTGCATATAAGCGATGATATCCCCCGCGGCCAGGTCATCCGTTAATACCAGCGGGTCCAGACCGGCCAGCAGCCGCACTGCGTTGTGTCCTGCAATGAAACCGGTGACAATTGCTTCGGTGTGCCCCACCAGCGGGCCTGTTTTTTCACCGGCACAGAACAAATTTTTTACACCGTCCACCTGCAGGGCATCGTTGCAGTGGCACATGGCCATAAAGCGTACAGAGTTCCCCCGGCCACCGGAATAGGGGTCCGCATATCGGGCGTTGGCAAAGCCCGCCAGCGTACGCAGTTTCTCCAGCGGGAAAAATGGTGTCATAAGCTTGGCATGCCCGGTATCCAGTATAACCAGGTTCCTGGCGTATTCTGTTAGGGCATATTGCTGGCAGGCCTTGCCACCCAGCAATTCATCCTTGTACATTGACGGCGGCAGGGGAATAACCAGTAACCCGTCCCGTTCCAACCGCTGCACCAGGCTGGCGTCCAACGAGCTTTTATCCAGTTTGCAGGAGCCGCTCATAGCCTCAAAATGAGCAAACCCCTCCCCGGCCTTGATTTCGGGCAAACCTGCCCTGGCCGTTAAACTAACCCGCGGCCCGAAACTGGGGCAGCGCAATATGCACATGGCGCATCCGCTGCCGAAACGGGTGCAGTTTTTAGCCGGCCCGGCCGACCCGGTGGTATCTATAAAAACATCACCGCGCATCATTTCGTCACGGGCCGTTACGATGCCGTTTATGTAACCATCACTGGCAAAAACTTCGGTCATTCGGGTCTGCAGTTTTATGTCAACGCCGCACCGGATTAAAAAATCACGCACCACCGGTTCGATTCTAGTAACATCGTAGAGCATGGCGTGACGGTGTCCGGGAAAATCAACAAACCGGTGTCTGAACACAGATTCAATTAACGATATAAAGTCAGCCCCACCCAGAGCGCGGGCCTCCTCCAGTGCGGTAAACCGCCCGTTATTGCACATAATGCCGCCCACCAGGCCGGTGCCCAGCAGCATATCTGTTTTTTCCAGCAGTATAACCTCGATACCGGCTTTTTTAGCTGCATACGCGGCTGCACACCCGGCCCAGCCGCCTCCCACAATAATCGCTCGCATTATCCATCCCCTTTCGAGGGTAAAGCACCTTTGCCAACATCATATTCCGTAAGCATAAAAAAGTTTCATGGACTTTGCTTTTGCTACTCCGTGCCGGTCATTGCGGCCATCTTAACAACCCGATGGCGACTATATAACTACGGCTGCTGTTAAGATGTGAAGTGGCGTCATTATTATCCTCTCCGGGAATATTTTTCATATTTGGGACAACCCGATCATACTTTTTGTTGTAAGGGAACTTTTATTTATCCTTAAAACATCGTATGGCGGAGGGAAAGAACATGGTCAATTATATCTGGTTGGGCATGATGGTTATCGGAGTGCTGGTGGCGGCCGTCAACGGGCATGTGGAGGTGGTTACCAAGGCGGCCCTGGAAGGTGCGCAGGTGGCGGTTAAAACAGCCATTGACCTTATCGCCATCATTACCTTCTGGCTGGGTATTATGAAACTTGCTGAGGCCGCCGGTCTGGTGCGGGTGCTGTCCCGCCTGGTGCAGCCCATTACTCGCTTTTTATTCCCCAGCGTGCCCAAAGACCACCCGGCCATGGGGGCCATAGTCATGAACCTGAGCGCCAACATACTGGGGCTGGGTAACGCTTCCACACCCATGGGGCTGATCGCCATGCAAGAGCTGCAAAAATTAAACCGGGGTGACCCCAAGGAGGCCACTGACGCCATGTGTACATTTCTGGCTCTGAATACCTCATGCATCACCCTTATTCCCACCACCATCATCGGCATCCGGTTAATATATGGTTCGGCGGATCCCACCGAGATAGTGGGCACCACCATTTTTGCCACCGCGGCCGGCATGACTGTGGCTGTTTTCATGGATCGTTTAATGCGGTATCTGTATTACCGGGGGAGGTGATTGTAGTTGTTTGGCGTTGTATCCGATCTTTCCCGCTGGGCTATTCCCGTGGTGCTGCTGCTGGTTCCCCTGATAGCCATGATCCGGGGTGTAAATGTATTTGAAAAATTTGTTGAAGGGGCGGAGGACGGGTTTGCCACGGCCATTAAAACCATACCCTTTTTGGTGGCCATGCTGGTGGCCATCAGTATTTTCAGGGCTTCCGGGGCACTGGACATGGTGGTGGGGATTTTATCCCCGGTGTTAAACCGGGTGGGCTTTCCCGCCGAAGTACTCCCCCATGCTATTATGCGCCCCCTTTCAGGTGGCGCCTCCCTGGGCATAGCCACCGACATTATTAAAACCCACGGTCCCGACAGTTTTATTGGTCGCCTGGTCTCCACTATGCAGGGCAGCTCGGACACTACTTTTTATGTTCTAACACTATATTTTGGTTCGGTGGGTATTTCCAAATACCGTTATTCAATAATTTCCGGTCTTTCTGCTGACTTTACCACCCTGGTGGCCTCGGTGTATGTGGCCCATAAGCTATTTGGACCCGCATAATAACGTAAACTTTTTATTTTCATATCAAACGTGGTAAAATGCTGGTGAGGTGAACATGATTTGGAGCGGTTGCACAAATTTATGGCTCGATCCGGAGTAGCCTCCCGGCGTGGCAGTGAAGAATTAATCGCCCAGGGTAAAGTGAGGGTGAACGGTAAGCTTGTCACTGTACCCGGGCTTAAAATAGATCCCCTGCGGGACCGGGTGGAGGTGGACGGCAGGCCGGTGCGCAGGCCCGAAAAAAAAGTTTATCTACTGTTAAACAAACCCACCGGATATGTAAGCACTGTGAGCGATCCCCGGGGACGCCGCAAGGTAACCGATTTGTTGGGCGGTATCAAGCAAAGGGTTTACCCGGCGGGCCGGCTCGATTATGATAGCGAAGGACTGCTGCTGCTCACCAATGACGGTGAACTGACCTATGCCCTGACCCACCCGCGGCACGAGATACCCAAAACCTACCAGGCACTGGTGCAGGGGGTGCCCGGGGCGGGTAAACTGGCTGAACTGGCCCGGGGAGTGGTGCTGCAGGACGGTCCTACATCCCCGGCTAAAGTAAGGATGCTTAAAAATAAAGGACACAGTGCGCTGCTGGAAATTACCATTCACGAAGGCAGAAACAGGCAGGTACGGCGCATGTGCCAGCATATCGGCCACCCGGTGCTTTCCTTGAGACGGGTCAGTATCGGACCACTGAAAATAGGCGACCTTCAGCCGGGGCGTTACCGCCATTTAACAACCCGGGAAGTGAAGATGTTAATGAAGGCGGCCAGGCTGACTACATAACGGCTAAAGAGTTTGTTCGTAAAATCAGCTTTTATAGCTTTGGTGCCAGGTGTTAAAAGACTGAAAGAATTTCTTTCAACCTTTCAACACCTGGCACCTGTGTGAGTACCGCAAAGGCCGGCATTACAGGGAGACCGTTGGTGGATCCCGCGCAGACCATTAGAACAACCTCTTTAAGCAAATTTGTTAAACAAAGCCTTTCGGCGGAAGGAAATTCCGGTATTATGGTAGAATTATGCCTAAAAAATAAAACTAAAACTGTGAACTCCGCTCGGAGGTGCAATTATAAGTGACAGAATTGAACCCGGACGTGGAAATAAAGGTAAAAATTCGGTTGGATTTTAAAGGTCAGGGCCGGCCCGGTCGATTTCTTTTCGGCGGCAAACCTGTGGACAAGGCCGCCGAAGAGGTTCGGGAACAGCAGGTGGCGCTGTTTAGAAACGTGCCCGTTCAGGGCATACATATAGAAGATATTGACATGAGTATCGAAGTTTACACCGTTTGGGATGACTTAAGCGAGGCCGAGGTGGCTTACGCGCCCGTGATCCTTTCTATAACAGCCGAAAATATAGAGGATTTGCTCCGTTTTATCGCCCGGGAGGATTTTCGCAAAATTGAAGTTATTGAACCGGGTCGCCTGGTAATGTCCCGTTATGACCTGGAGCGTTTTTTATTTAGAGTGGGTGCGGAAATGAAAAATCATCTCGCTCACCTGGAAAGAAAATATAACTCACGATAATAATCGTTAACCGCGCGGCATATATCATGATCAAAAAAGAAGGTGATTTGCCGTGCGAAAAGACTTTTTTTTCTGGGGTGCAAAGCTGGAGCGCTGGCTCTTGCGGGTAGTGGTGATGTGTGCGGTAATGCTGGTCGCCGTGCAGTGGTTTACCAACGACCCTGCGCTACAGGTGATCGGTAAAGCAGACGAGAGTATTATGGATCAGGATGGCTTCGTCCGGACCGACCTCAATCACCTGGTAACCATTCAACTGCTGGATTATACCTCGTTACCCAAAGCAGCGGTGCTAGTAAACGGTGAAAAAAAGGGTTATTTTAAGCACCGTTATGTGACTGTACCCGTAACCCACGGTGATGAACTGGCCATTGATGCCTGCTTTTATGAGCACCCCGCTTCTTTTAAAATCATTGAAACCTATGGCAACGTAACCAGGCCGTCACCGGGCACCATTATAGAAGTGCACGGTACTACCAAGACAATAGGAACAGTTGAGGTAGATAAATCCACCCGGGACAGTCGTTAATCAAAAGTGGAGGTGTTGGGACATGGTGCCGGTTGGCAGCAAGGAAGTGGCCCGGGCCGCAATAAAAATGGCCCTTACAGATAACCGGGAACAGGAAAGGGAGCTCAAGGCGGCTTATGCCAAAATAGGTATAAAAACGGCAGCCGTAGACCACGGAGGAGATTTTATAGCATCGGTAAATAAAATAACCGAGCGTTCCGTGGTGGCGGCCAAGCGGGAGGGAGTTATACGCGAAGTACATGCCGATGAGGGTGCCGTGGCCGGGGCCACCCGAGAGGCTGTTTCCCAAGTTATGCCCAAGGCACTGGGCCTGAATGTGGGCGGCAAAATAGGTATCGCCAGGCACCGGGACCATATCAGCGTCGCCGTTTTCTTTGGTGTGGGTCTTTTACATCTTGATGAGGTGGCCATAGGACTGGGTCACCGGGCAGTATCCTCATAACTGGCGGGGTGAAATAATGCGCGGTATCAGAGGTGCCATAACGGTTGATGCAAACACAGAAAAGGATATCGGCGAGGCTGCCCAAAAGCTTGTCGGTGCTATGCTGGCTGCAAACAACGTTTGCACAGAGGATATAGCAAGTATGCTGTTCACCGTCACCAGCGATTTGAACGCAGCCTTTCCGGCCGCTGCGGTGAGGAAAATGGCGGGCTTTGACCGGGTACCCATGTTATGCTCACCGGAGATTGACGTTCCCGGCAGCCTCAGCCAATGCATCAGAGTATTGATGCTGGTTAACACCAGTGCGGGTCAGGACGACATAAAACATGTTTACCTCGGCGGCGCTGCCCGTCTTCGTCCAGATTTAGTTTAATTGTAACGGGCGGCCGGCTGTTTTGCAGCCGTGTGTTGCACTGGGCGGAAAAAAGTGTTAATATAATGGCACGGTAGCATGGTTGGTTAAATAGTAGGATGGTTAGACAGGACAATTGGTGATTGTGACCGGTGAATGTAGCAGTTTTCTAACAATTTCTTTATAAATTAAACAGTTTTATGATCGCAATATTATTCCGACTGTTATATTCGCTCGCCGGTGACCACTGATGAATACGGTAGTACGGTAGGGGGCGATGTTACAATGAAAACATAAATCACTCCCCTGGGGAGTTTTTTGCATTTTGGGGGTTATGGCGGCTATATTGATGTGTAATATAACTTATTCCTCATATACTAAACCAAACTAACCTGTGAACCCGGTACTCCGGCAAAACTGTATTTGACGAGTCTGTTCTAAAAGCCCGCACAATAATCATCTCGAATTATTGCGCTGGCTTGGCCAACTATGGTGTCTTATTATTGCATGGAACCGGACTCTCAGCCCTTGCTGCCTTGATAGGTACCGTTTCAACACTGGGTACCAATGGTTATGTGAGCGGTTCCTTGCCGGTAGTATTAAAGTTACTGCTTACTGGAGGGCTTGATTATGATAGTTGTGATGAATCACAATGCTGTTGATCATGACATAGATAACATATTAAAGAAGCTGGAAAACGCTGGTTTTCAGATTCACCTTTCCCGGGGTGTGGAAAGAACCATCATCGGGGCCATCGGCGATAAGACCAGGCTCAAGGATTTATCCCTGGAGGCGATGCCGGGCGTAGAGAAGGTGGTGCCAATACTGCAGCCGTACAAAATGGCCAGCCGGGCCTATAAGGATGAACCCACCGTGATCAAAGTGGGGGGGCTTACCATAGGCGGGGACACTGTACACGTAATGGCTGGTCCCTGTGCTGTGGAAAGCAGGGATCAACTGCTGGAGGCGGCCCAAATCGTCAAGGAAGCCGGGGCCACCCTGCTGCGGGGCGGTGCCTTCAAACCCCGCACTTCGCCCTATTCATTCCAGGGTCTGGAAGAACAGGGCCTGGAAATGCTGGCCGAAGCCCGGGAGCGTACCGGCCTGTGTATAGTTACCGAGGTAATGGACCCCCGTTCGGTGGAATTGGTGGCCCGGTATGCTGATATACTGCAAATCGGCACCCGTAATATGCAAAATTTCTTTTTGCTGCGGGAGGTGGCCCGGGCCGGTAAACCGGTTTTATTGAAACGCGGTGCCTCGGCCACCATAGAGGAATGGCTGTTGGCCGCCGAGTATATACTGGCCGAAGGCAACCGGGACGTGATTCTTTGCGAACGGGGCATACGAACCTTTGATGATTACACCCGGAATACCCTGGACTTGACCGCCGTGCCCGTGATTAAATATTTAAGTCACCTGCCGGTGATCGTTGACCCCAGCCATGCCATCGGTAAATGGCGTTTCGTGGCCCCCATGTCCCGGGCTGCCATTGCAGCGGGGGCGGACGGCCTGCTGGTGGAGATGCACCCCAACCCGGCGGAGGCCCTTTGCGACGGGCCCCAATCTTTAAACCCGGCTAATTTCCGGGCGCTGATGCAGGAACTTGGCGGTTTTGCCAGTTTGATGGGTAAGAAAATGGGGCAATTGTCATGCTGATAAAAAGCTGCGCCATTATTGGCGTGGGTTTGATAGGCGGCTCCCTGGGGCTGGCCATGAGTGAGCGGCAATTGGTGGGACATATCCGCGGTGTGGACGTAAACAGGGAAAACCTGGACATGGCTCTGGCGGCAGGGGCTATTCACCAGGCCGCCGCGCTTCCCGACGCCGTGACCGGTGCGGAGCTGGTTATTCTGGCCGCTCCGGTGGGAACTACACAGGAATTGCTAAAAAGCATGAAACCCTTTTTAAAACCTGGCGCTGTGATAACCGATGTGGGCAGCACCAAAAAAAGTGTAGTTCAGCAGGCCGAGGCACTTATCGGTGACCGGTTTGTGGGCGGGCATCCCATGACCGGTGCCGAGACTGCGGGATTCAGCGGAGCCGACCCCTTTCTCTTCGAAAATGCCTTTTACTTGCTGACCCCCACGGCCCAAACCAATAATGACGCCCTGGAAACTGTGCGCCGGTTGGTGCAGGCCACGGGCGCAGTGGTGATGGAGATGACGCCGGAAGAGCATGATTTGATTACGGCGGCCATCAGCCACCTGCCCCATTTCATGGCGGTATCACTGGTGGCGGCCGTGGCCGGTATGTCCATCGGAGATAAGGCCATGGCCCTGGCGGCCGGGGGATTCCGGGATACCACCCGGATTGCCGCCGGCAGCCCTCCCATGTGGCGGGATATATTTTTATCCAACCGCCGGCAGGTTTTGCAGACCCTGGAACACCTGCGCGGTGCCATGGATGAGCTGGAATCCGCCCTGCGCCGGCAAGATGCCGAAAAGTTGATGCAAATATTATCCGAAACCAGTGCCATCAGAAAAAAGCTACCCGTAAAGCCCAAAGGATATCTGCCCTATATTTATGAATTGGTTGTGACAGTCCCGGACCGTCCCGGCGTTATTGCCGGGCTGGCCGGGATGCTGGGTGAGGCGGGCATTAACATAGCCGAAATAGAAATACTGCGTGCCAGAGAAGGATACGGAGGCACCATCAGGATTGGTTTTGCCACCCCGGACGAACAAGACCGGGCCATGGAATTGTTCCAGGCCAGGGGGATAAAGTGCCGCCGCAAAGTTTAGCGGGCCAACCGGCAAACAAAGGGGGAGCACGGGGACGGTTCTGATGCTTCCTGTTCGGAAGCAGCAGAACCGTCCCCGTGCTCCCTGACACCGCGAAAGGAGCGATGACTAATGGAAGTTGTGATAAATCCGGTGCGTACACTGCGCGGCGACGTGCAGGTACCCGGTGACAAATCCATATCCCACCGGGCCGTTATGCTGGGTGCGCTGGCCATGGGGGAAACTGAAATTGAAAACTTTTTAACGGGCGAGGATTGCCTTTCCACCATCAGAGTAGCTCAATCTCTGGGAGTGGACATAAAAATGGATCAAAACCGGGTGCTGGTACGGGGCGGCGGGCTGGATGCGCTGCGGGAACCCGGGGATGTGCTGGATGCGGGCAATTCGGGCACCACCATGCGCATGATGGCGGGTATACTGGCCGGTTGCCCGTTTTTTTCGGTACTTACCGGCGATGCATCCCTTCGCTGCCGTCCCATGCGGCGGGTAATCCAGCCCCTGACCGCCATGGGAGCCCGGATAGCGGCCAGGGGCGGCAATGCCTATGCACCCATGGCAATTTCCGGCGGCGATCTGTGCGCCATTACATATACTTCACCCGTGGCCAGCGCCCAGGTGAAATCCGCTGTACTGCTGGCCGGTTTGTTTGCCGACGGCCCCACTACGGTCATCGAACCGGCCCGTTCCCGGGATCACACCGAGCGTATGCTTGAATATTTCGGTGCCCGGGTGGAGGTGGAGGATAAAAGAGTAACGGTATGGGGGAGGCCTGACCTGCGGGGGCGCAAAGTCACCGTGCCCGGGGATATGTCTTCGGCGGTGTTTCTGCTGGTGGCAGGCGCCACCGTACCGGGCGCCGAATTGGTGGTGCGCAATGTGGGTATTAACCCCACCCGGGCCGGTGCACTGGATATTCTGGTGCAAATGGGGGCGGATTTGCAAATATTCAATGAACGCCGGGTAAACGGCGAGCCGGTGGGTGATATCAGGGTGCGCGGCGGGCGTTTAACGGGCGCGAAAATTGGCGGTGCCATTATTCCTTATCTGATAGATGAACTTCCCGCCCTGGCCGTAGCTGCGGCGCTGGCGGAAGGGGAAACTGTGGTACGGGACGCTGCGGAACTGCGTTATAAAGAAACCGACCGGATTGATGCTGTGGTAAAGCTGCTTGGTGCGATGGGGGCGAACATAACCGGCCGGGAGGACGGCTTTATCGTCCGGGGCGGTCGCAAGCTTACGGGCACGGTGTGCGACAGCTTTGGCGATCACCGTATAGCCATGGCCGCTGCCGTAGCCGGTTTGCAGGCCCGGGGGACGACTCGCATCAAAGAAGCGGATTGTGTAAGAATTTCCTACCCGGCATTTTTTGATACATTAAATTTGATCAGTGTGCAATAATAAACCTGGAGCTAAATCACCTTTTTCAGGTTTATTTTTATATATTAAAGAGGATATTCCATCAGCATGTCGAAATAATTGGGGTATTCGTTTTCTTTGGAGAGGAACACAATGGGGCGCTTTGTAAATATTGCCATTGACGGCCCTGCCGGTGCCGGTAAAAGTACCGTGGCCAAACTGCTGGCTGAAAAGCTGGGTTACATATATGTAGATACCGGTGCCATGTACAGAGCTGTAACATTACAGGCCTTAATGGATAAAATAGATATGGGTGATGAAAAAAACCTTACCCGGATTGCAGAATCGGTAGATCTGGCCTTTAAGGTTGATGAAACCGGTAATACGCGTATTTTTTTAAACGGATTTGATGTTTCGCAGCAAATTAGAACCCCGGAGGTTAGCCGCAACGTTTCGCTGGTGTCCCGGGTCCCGGGGGTGCGGCGAAAAATGACCCGGCTACAAAGGGAATTGGGGGCCGCAGGCGGTGTGGTGATGGAAGGCAGGGACATAGGCACTCAGGTGCTGCCCGAAGCCGAGATGAAATTTTTCCTGACCGCTTCCGTGGAAGAGCGTGCCCGGCGGCGACATGCCGAACTCATACAACGCGGTTTTGCAGTATCCTATGCGGAAGTATTGGAAGATATTGCCCGGCGGGATGAAATAGATTCCCACAGGGCATTGGCACCTCTGAAACCGGCCAGTGACGCTGAGATTATCGACTGTACCGGTATGACCGCCCAGCAGGTGGTTGACACGATAGCGGCCAGGGTTTCAGGGAGGATCAATTAATGTTTTACAGAGTGGCCAAAATAATCTGCCGGGTATTTCTTAAGGTGGCACGCCAGTGGAAGATTTACGGTGATCCGCGGCTAGCGGCGGGTCAGGGTGTGTTAGTGGTAGCCAACCATATCAGTTACTGGGACCCACTGGTTATAGGCTGCTCATTGAACAGAAAAATTTTTTTTATGGCCAAGGCAGATTTATTTAACATACCAGTGCTTGGTTTTTTGATTACCAAACTTGGTGCCTTCCCCGTACAGCGTGAGGGTGCCGACCGCTCGTCCATCAGGCGGGCATTGGAGTTGCTTGGTGCCGGAAAAGTGGTGGGCATCTTCCCAGAGGGTACCCGCAGTAAAACTGGTGAAATGTTAAACCCCCATTTAGGTGCCGCCATGTTGGCCTTAAAAGGGGGTGTGCCATTGTTGCCGGTAGCTGTCAGCGGAACCAAAGGGTATTGGGGTCAGATCAAGGTGAATTTTGGTAAACCAATGTATTTTACTCCCCAAAACCGGCGAAAAATATCCAGAGAAGAAATGGAGTATGTCAGCCGGGAGTTGATGGCGGAAATAGGCCGTTTGCTGGCGGTTATCGATAAGTAGCGTTGGTTGGGTAACATATCTATAATTCAATAAAATTGCGGTGAAATTGATGAAGGTAAAGGTTGCCGCCAAAGCGGGTTTCTGCTTTGGCGTGAAAAGGGCCGTGGATATGGCCCGCAAATGTTTACATGACAGGGCCGGACCGGTGTATACACTGGGACCGCTGATTCACAATAATCAAGTTACTGAGGCGCTGGCCCGGGAGGGTATCGCTGCGGTTAACGATGTGGATGAAATCAAAGGGCCGGGAACGGTGATTATTCGCTCCCACGGTGTGGCGCCCGGTGTGCTGGACCGAGCCGAACAAAAGGGGCTTAAACTGGTGGATGCCACCTGTCCCTTTGTACGCAAGGTACAGCAGACGGTACGTGATCTAGTTCAACAGGACATACCCGTGGTGGTGGTGGGTGATCCTGAACACCCGGAAGTGCAGGGTATCGTTGGCTGGTCCGGCAACCGGGCCATAGTGGTAGCCGATGCCCGCCAGGCAGAAAAGCTGGGGAAAATCCCCAGCCTGGGCATTGTGGCCCAAACAACCCAGCGGCAGGACAACTTTGACGCTGTGGTTAAAGTATTCAAGGATAGCGGAAGCCGGGTGCAAGTGTTTAATACCATCTGCCTGGCCACGGCCGAAAGGCAGAAGGAGGCCCTGGAACTCGCGCAGCAGGTGGATGCCGTTCTGGTGCTGGGAGGAAAAAACAGCGCCAATACCGCCAAGCTGGCGCAAATTTGCCGTACTGCCGGAAAACCGGTGTATCGGGTAGAAACAGCCGAAGAAATAGATTTTGCGTGGCTGAAAGGACTCCGTACAGTGGGGGTTACGGCAGGCGCATCTACACCCGGCTGGATTATAGAGGAGGTTTGTTGTCGAATGATGGATTTTGAAGAAGCCAACAAAGAAGAAGTTATGGAAAACCAGGTTGAGGAGCAACCGGTGACTGAAGCCGCCGAGCCCCAGGAAGACATGAAACAGGAGATGGAGGATGCCGTGGAGGTCAGGAACCTCAAAAACGGCGATATCGTCACCGGCGTGGTGGTTCAGGTCAACCAGGACGAAGTGCTGGTGGATGTGGGCGCCAAGTCGGAAGGGGTTGTGCCCATAAAAGAACTGTCCAATTTCAGTGTGGATTCGCCCCAGGATGTAGTAAAAGTGGGCGATGAAATAAAAGTTTACGTTTTAAAGTCGGAAGACAATGAAGGCCGCGTAATTCTTTCCAAAGAAAAGGCCGATGCCGAGGAAGCATGGGCACGCCTGGAAGAAAACATGAACGAAGGCCAGGTGATCTCCGGTACCGTTCGTGAAGTGGTCAAGGGCGGTTTACTGGTGGATGTGGGCGTGCGCGCATTTTTGCCTGCCTCACTGGTGGACAGGGGTTATGTAGAAGATTTGAGCAAGTATTTGAACATGGAAATACAAGCCCGGGTTATTGAGCTTAACCGGGCCAGAAGGAAAGTTATTCTTTCCCGTAAAGCCGTCCTGGAAGAAGAATACGCCCGCAAGCGCGAAGAATTGATGGCCAGCCTGGAAGAAGGCCAGGTGGTTAAGGGTGTTGTTCGCCGTTTAACCAATTTCGGCGCCTTTGTGGATATCGGTGGTGTTGACGGCCTGCTGCACATTTCAGAAATGGCCTGGTACCGCATCAACCACCCCTCCGAAGTGGTACAGGTGGGCGATGAACTGGATGTTAAAGTGCTCCGGGTGGACCGGGAGAATGAAAAGGTCTCCCTGGGCTTGAAACAGGTTCTGCCCAATCCCTGGGACAACGTTGAAGAAAAATATCCCGTGGGCAGTATAATTAATGCCAAGGTGGTACGCCTGGCCCCCTTCGGTGCCTTTGTACAGCTGGAGCCCGGCGTGGAAGGCCTGGTGCACATTTCCCACCTGGCCGACCGGCATGTGGCCACTCCCGACGAAGTGGTATCCGAGGGCGAAGAAATCAGGGTCAAGGTGCTCAGCGTGGATGCCGGTGAAAAACGTATCCGCCTTTCCATCAGGGAAGTGGACCGGGAAAAACCCGCGAAGCCAAGCCCCAAGGAAAACCAGCCCAGGAAACAGGAAATACCGGCGTCCAATGACGGCGGCACTGTAACCATCGGCGATTTGGTGGGCGATATTTTTGAAGACAGAAAATAGATCCCGTTGGCGCGTCAATAACCTGTAAAAATATATTTGCACAAGCACTTTACTGCTCTTACTAAGCGACTACAAAGAGGCATACAGCCTCTTTTTTTTTGCGCCAGTAAGCCAACTCAGTACGCAGCACAAAGCATAGGCATCAAAGCTTGCAATTTGAAACAGCCTTTATCATATCTAATCCAAGCTATGCAAAACACACATATTTTCCTTTCTCCGGGGAAGCATAGTCTTACGAAAATATAAGCTTTTATATTAAGGAGGGTGTGCAATGACGCAGTTACCCATCGGTATCATTGTATTAATTGCGGTTTCTGTTTTGATTTATTTTGGCCTGGCCCAGCGGGTGCTGGACAGAATGCATCTTTCGGACCGGGCCGCCCTGGGCATTATTGTACTGCTGGTGGTGGGGAGCTTTATTGATATCCCCATCAGCACCGGTCGTTTTGATGTATCGGTTAACGCGGGCGGCGCACTGGTGCCCCTGGGCGTGGCCGTTTATCTGCTAAGCCGGGCGGGTACATCCAGGGAATGGGGCCGGGCGTTAATAGCGGCACTCATCACCGGCGCCGTGATATTCGGTGTGGGTAACCTGATGGGGCGCGCTGATGTGGAACCGGGCGGTCGTTTTTTCGGTTACCTTGATGCCCTGTGGGTTTACCCCATTATCGGCGGCCTGGTGGCCTATATAGCGGGCCGTTCCCGGCGCAGCGCTTTTATCGCCGCTACCCTGGGCCTGATGTTGGTGGATCTGGCCTATCTAGCCTGGTTGGTCTATACCGGTGCACCGGCGGGAACAGTAGCCATCGGGGGGGCCGGTGCCTTTGATGGAATCGTGCTGGCCGGTATAGTGGCTGTTTTACTGGCGGAAGTAATTGGCGAAACCCGGGAAAGACTCCAGGGAGGTCCGGCTACCAAGGGGAGACCCGATGCGTTGGTTGAAGCACTACGTAAGCCAATACCCGGCGAGCCCGGGGATAATAACGCGGGTAACAGGGAGGGGGAACAACGGTGAAAAAACAGCGGCTGAAAATTCTTCTGGGCGCCGGGTTTTTGGTGCTGGGGGTTTCACTGGCAGCCTATTTTTCGTTATCCCATAGTATATCTCCCGTCTGGTCGCCTGGTGACATTTTGAACAGGGGCATGGAAGCCGACCACCGGGACGGACAGGTTTATAAAATCACAGATGGCAGTAATAACCTGATCAGCCAGATGTCCCGTTCCGTTACGGTGGGAGATGAGCTGATTACCGCCGGCGGGAAACACTATAAAGTCAACAAAGTGGATGGTTTTAATGCCCGGGCCGAGTTTGCCGGTATGGACCGGGAACTGCTGGGCTATATGGACGAATATGAAAACATCACTGTCCCTGTGGCGGGCCGGCAGGATTGGAATAAAAGGCCCGTGGCCTTGTATCACACCCACAGCGCGGAATCCTATGTGCCCTCCGACGGTACTGAAAGCAAACCCTATGAAGGAGGTATATATGATGTAGGAGATGCCCTGGCCGCTGCATTAAAGGAAAAGGGCATTAATGTACTGCACGACAAAACACCCCACGAACCCCGGGATAGCAACGCTTATTATCGTTCCCGGCGTACCGTAGCGGATTTAATGAAGAAAAATCCCGTTGCGATAATAGATGTGCACCGGGATGGCATACCCGACCCCGATTATTACAGCAAAAATATTGACGGCCAGGACGCCACCCAACTGCGTCTGGTGGTGGGCAGACAGAACCCCAAAATGCAGTCAAACATGGAATTTGCCAAAAAAGCCATGGCCTATGCCAATAAAGTACACCCTGGTTTGGTAAAGGAAATCTTTATTGCTAAAGGGAATTACAACCAGGATTTAATGTCTACAGCCATGCTGATTGAGGTGGGAACCCACACCAATACCAAGGAGGAGGCGCAAAAAGGAGCAGCCCTTTTTGCTGACACTATTCCAGGTCTTCTTGGCCTGGGGGGCACTGCCGGGGGGGCCGGCGGCGGCGTTAGTCCCGGGGCAAACGCACCGGCCAGTTGGAGAACCCTGGCCTGGATCATCGGCATTGCCGTGCTGGGCGGAGGGGCCTTCCTGCTGATCAGTTCGGGTAATTGGGAGAATGCCCGCAAGCGGCTGAGCGGTTATATGGGCAGGGAGTTTGCCGGTTTTATGGCACCGGTGCGGAAAAAATGCGGTAAAAATCAAAACAATGATAGGCAATTTGCCGGAGATGAAACGGACAAGGTTTACAGCGAAGATGCCAACGATGCATTAAGGGATAACCGTGACAACGTCCGCAGCGATTAGAGGGTAGGACACGGGGACGTTTCGTTAGTCTTGGTTTTAGCACTGCCCGGTTTCGATAAGACAATAATAACGTCTCCTTGTCATCCCCGTGTTGGTCACCGGGCGTATCATGCTCGCCAGGCGAAATGATACGCCCATTTTAATATTAAGGGCGTCTATGGTAAGTGATGTATGGGAAGAAAGGTGTGATCCGGTTTTGGAAGAGTATATGATTGTTATAATGGCCGGTACCCTGGCGGGAACTTTGACCCGGATGCTGCTCTTGAGGTTGGATTACCGCCAGTATCCCGGCTATCCCCACGGATACATTTCCCATCTTTCCATGGGTGCCATTGCTTCGGCTCTGGGCGCCGTGGCCGTGCCCGCCCTCATGACCAAAGATTACACTGCTTTTACCTTTTTGGCCTTAGCTGCCCAGCAATTTAGGGAAATTCGGAATATTGAGCGGCAGACCCTGGAAAACTTGGAGGAAACCAGGTTGGAAAAGCGGGGCAAGGATTATATCGAGGGCATTGCCCGCACCTTCGAGGCCCGCAACTATCTGGTGATGGCCACTGCATTCATCACCAGTATTGCGGCGGTGCTGGCCGGCATTGGGGCTGCTGTGGGTATGGCGCTGCTTTTGATGTTGTTCAGCAGAACCTTCATGACCGGCCAGAATATCGGAGACATTTGCGAGGTGATACCCGCCAAGATACACTTTAAAGGTTCGCTTTTGTGCGTGAACGAAATCGATATCATGTCGGTGGGATTGCCTCAAATGCGGCAAAAAATAGAACGGGAGGCGCTGGGTGTGATGATTAAACCCAAGGATGATGATGCCCGTGCCACACTGCATGATATGGGCCAGCGTATGGCCATAGCCCATACCGCAGCTTTGATTATGGGCAGTAAAAAAGAAGTGGATATACCCGAATTCACCCCACTGGTACGTAAAAACCCCGATACCGGTGCAGCGGCATTGTATATCATGCCCATTGAAAAGGACATGGAATCGCTTATCTTGGCTGTCAAAAGGACACCGGTGCTGGAAAGCGCCCGGGCAAGACCCCTTAGAACTCAGGCCGGGCGCATTGCCGCCGATTAATGGTTTACACTGCCCGTAATTTAAAGAGAAAATCTTAAAGGTTGGCAGGGCATAACAAACAATATAACACTGGGGGGTGGACTGTTTGGGGGAAGAAGTAAAGGATATACTGGCCGTAGTCACCACTGATAAAGATAAAGTTGCCGGTGCCGTGCCCATATTTATTGCTGACAGCGAAGAAGAAAAAGAAAAAACTGCACTGTATTTGGCCAAAACACTGGACGCTATGGTGCATGATCTGGAAAACGGTGTCTATTTTATAGTCCGGCAATAAGGGTGATGGCTTTGAAAATTATCTATCATTGTTTCGGAGGTACCCATTCATCCGTCACAGCCGCCGCATTTCACCTGGGTATGCTGCCCTCTGACCGAAAACCCCGGGCCGAGGAGTTGCTGGCCATCCCTTTTTTTGATGCCAGGGACAGTAAAGATCACGGTAATATAACCCTGATGGGGGTGGACGAACAGGGAAATGAAATTTACTTCGTTGGCCAGCGAGGTTCCCCGCACGTATTGGAAAACATCATCCACGGATTAGCCCGGCATTTTGATATACCACCCAATCAATACAAACTGGTCAATGTAATGTACAAGGTAAACTTTAGTATGCGGCTGGGCGGCTTTATGTCGCGCCGGTTTAAATGGATTTACCCAGGGCGCCCGCTGGTTACCTGGGGAACCATCAATGCCTTTAGAAAAATTACCAATCTGGTGCTCCGGGTGAAAGCGGGGGAGAAGCGATAAAGTGAAAAGACTGATATTCTTTAATGATACCGGATTTCCCTATGCAGCAATAGCGGCCGCCGCCCGCAGTGGTACACTACCCGTCCACCGCCCGCCCGAACCACAGGAATTGGCCCGGGTACTGGCCCGTACCGGTATGGGGCGGGGGGATGCCACGGTATATCACCTGGGCGATAGCGGGGAAGGGGAAAGCTGTCTGGCCCTGTGGTCCCAGGGTAATGGTGATATGGTGCGGCGGGCGATAAAAAGTTTTTTGGCCATCATGTGTATTGATAATTATGAGCTGGTGCAAATTAAGTGTCGTAAAACTTTTGGGGTCAAAGTTGGCACCTGGTTGGCCGCGATACCCGGTTTTCGGAAAACGGGCATGCTTTTGATACATCGTCATGTGGTCAATATCTACCGGGAATTGGTGTCCGGGGGTTAGAAGTAATGGAAATTCCGCTTTTACCTTGACTAAATATGGCAGCTATCGGATAATGTAACAAGAATGTTACATGAGGGGAGTGTCCCCATGAGGGACCGGGGCTTGATAATTACATCCGTGGTCGAAAACAGTATAGCCGGCGAGCTGGGAATCCAGCCCGGGGATGTGCTTTTGCAGGTCAATGGCCGGGAAATAAAAGATATTCTTGATTATCAATATTTAACCGCTGATGAAAATGTGCAGTTGCTGGTGCAAAAGTATAACGGTGAGCACTGGCTGCTGGAAATAGAAAAAGATTATGATGAATCCCTGGGTCTTGCCTTCCGGAACGGTGGTTGGGGAGCCACCCGCCGGTGCGGAAACAAATGCATATTTTGCTTTGTGGATCAAATGCCCGGGGAAATGCGGCGGACGCTGTATATTAAAGACGATGACTACCGGCTTTCCTTCGTTCAGGGCAATTTCATCACCCTGACCAATGTGGGCGCAGCCGAACTTGAACGGATAGCCCAAATGCGCATGAGCCCGCTGTATATTTCTGTACATACCACTAACCCGGCTTTGCGCCGGGAAATCATGGGCAACCCCCGGGCCGGTCAAATCATGGGCCAGTTACGATACCTGGCTGAAGCCGGCATTGAGATGCACACCCAGGTAGTGCTTTGCCCCGGTATCAATGACGGGCCGGAGCTGAATCGTACCATCGGTGATCTGGGCGAGCTTTGGCCGGCGGTGCGATCCCTGGCGGTGGTTCCCGTGGGGCTCACCACCAGCCGCCGGGGGCTTTATAACTTGAGCACCTATGACCGGCAAAAAGCCCGGGCAGTGCTGCAGGAAGTGCAGCGGTGGCAAAAGGTTTTTATGACCGGGTATCAATACCCGCTGGTTTTCGCCAGCGACGAGTTTTACCTGCTTGCCGGGGAGCCCGTTCCAGCGGCGGAGGATTACGGCGGTTTTCCCCAAACCGAAAACGGAGTGGGGCTGGTGCGCCTTTTTTTGGATGAATGGCAGCAGCTGGCCGATAATTTACCCCGGCGCCTGGACACACCGGTGCATTACTCGCTGGTTACCGGCACCCTGGCCGGACCTGTGCTGGCACCGGTGGTAGCCGAACTAAACCGGATTGCCGGGCTGCATTTGGATTTGCACGTTTTGGAAAACAGGTTTTTCGGTAAAACTGTAACTGTGGCCGGTTTGCTTACCGGCCAGGATTTACTGCAAGGCCTGGCGGGTCGTGATTTGGGTGACCGGCTGTTCATTCCCGGCGTTATGCTGCGGGACGGTGATCAGGTTTTTTTAGATGATATTACCCCGGGTGAGATTTCCTCCCGCCTAAACGTGCAGGTTAGCCCGGTGGACGGCCCGGAGGAATTGGTGTGTGCATTGGGGTTGCGCCAGTGAACAAAGCCCTTGGTGCCGTCAACACCCGGCACCATCGGAGCGAATGCACTATTAGTTGCAGCTATTACCCCTTTGAGGAGAGGTGTGCTTTTTTGTGGCTAAGCCAATCGTAGCTATAGTGGGACGTCCCAATGTAGGTAAATCAACCCTGTTCAACCGCATAGTGGGCGGTCGGGTGGCCATAGTGGAAGGAGTACCCGGTGTTACCCGAGACCGTTTATACCAGGATGCCGAGTGGAACAACCGCTGGTTTACTTTGGTGGATACCGGCGGGCTTGATTACCGGGACGATGATGAAATAGTATCGCATATCCGCAAACAGGCGGAACTAGCCATTGAGGAGGCTGACCTGGTTCTTTTTGTGGTGGATGCCCGGGCCGGTTTAACCGGCACCGATGAGGATGTGGCCCGGGTTCTGCGTCGCTCGGAGAAACCAGTGATTCTGGTGGCCAATAAAGTGGAGCATTTCGATAAAGCCCATGAATTATATGATTTTTACCGCCTGGGTCTGGGCGAGCCATTGCCCGTTTCAGCCGCCGAGGGCTTAAACACCGGAGATTTGCTGGACAGGCTGGTGAAGGAACTGCCCCCGGTGGAAGAAGAGGAAAATGAAGATGATGTAATAAAGATTGCCGTCATTGGCCGCCCCAACGTGGGCAAATCATCACTGGTCAATGCCATACTGGGAGAGGAAAGGGTCATTGTCAGCAACATCCCCGGCACCACCAGGGATGCCATTGATTCATACATTACCCGGGGTGGCAATAAATATTCCATTATCGATACCGCAGGGATCAGGCGGCGCAGTAAAATCGGCCAGTCCACCGAAAGATACAGTGTTATTCGCTCACTGCGGGCCGTGGACCGCAGTGATATAGTATTAATGCTCATTGACGCGGTGGAACAATTAACCGATCAGGACAAAAGGATTGCCGGTTATGCCCATGAAAAGGGCCGGGCTGCAATTTTGGTAGTCAACAAGTGGGATTTAATCGAAAAAGACGGTCGCACAGCCAACCGCTATATTGAAAATTTGCGGGAGGGGCTGGGCTTTATGCAGTATGCCCCGGTATTATTCGTCAGCGCCTTGACCCGGCAGCGGGTGCACCGGGTGCTGGAACTGGTGGATTACGTCAGCGAGCAGCAAAACATGCGCATTGCCACCGCCGACTTGAACCAGTTGCTGCGGGAGGCTGTGCTGCACAATGCACCTCCCCAGGACAAGGGCAGGCACTTAAAAATCTTTTATGCCACCCAGGCGGGGGTAAAACCGCCCACCTTTATTTTATTTGTCAATGAACCCGAATTAATGCATTTCTCTTATCTGCGTTATATTGAAAACCGGCTGCGCTCGGCATATGGCTTTGAGGGCACTCCCATTAAGCTGGTCATGCGCAAAAGATAAGGAGTGGAAACATGAACACATTGCTTGCTGTTGTGATTAGCTACCTGATTGGTTCAATACCGGTGGGGGTGCTGGTAGCCAGGACCAGGGGAATTAACATTATGGAGCATGGCAGCGGCAACATCGGCACCACCAATGTATGGCGCAATCTGGGTCCCGTTTATGGCCTTTTTGTGCTGGTGATGGACATGGCCAAGGGAGTTGCCGCTGTTCTTATCGGTCGCCACTTCGGTGGTGTGGAAACCGAGCTGCTGGCTGCCTTTGGCGCGTTATGCGGCCACAGCTGGTCAATATTCTTACGTTTTAAAGGTGGTAAAATTGTTGCCACCGGTGCCGGAGTGGTGCTGGCCATTTCCCCTGCGGTTACCCTGGCCGCAGGGGTGGTGCTTTTGACCACCCTGGGCATAAGCCGTTATGTATCCTTGAGTTCCATCATGGCGGCCATTACAGTGCCTGCGGCCATGGCCTTTTGGGGTATGGATACGTTATATATTATCTTTGGGATCATATTAATGGTATTTGTTATTTACAAGCACCGTTCCAATATACAAAGGATATTATCAGGCACGGAATTCAAAGTGGGAAAGGGTAAAAAACGGTAATACATCTATAAGCAGCAGGAGGTATTGGTGTGGCATTAGACTGCGGGCAAGTCACTGTGCTGGGTGCGGGCAGTTGGGGCACCGCCCTGGCCTGTCACCTGGCCGGGGATGAACGTACGGTAAAGCTGTGGGCCAGGCGTACCGAACTTATAGAAGAAATTAACACATGCCGGGAGAACAAACGTTACTTGCCCGGTATCTTTTTACCAGCCAGTATCCAGGTGACGGTGGATCTGGAGCAGGCGCTGGCGGGTGCAGAGGTCGTTGTTTTCAGTGTGCCCTCACATACTTTCAGGGCTGTGCTTAGAAAAGCTTTGCCTTTTATTCCGGCCGGTGCTCTCATCGTGAACACTGCCAAGGGCATTGAAGAAAACAGCATGCAGCGGCTGTCCGAAGTTTTTATTTCTGAAGCGGGTCCGGCCCGGGCGAAAAATTACGCCGTGCTATCCGGTCCCAGCCATGCCGAAGAGGTGGCATTGAAAATGCCTACCGCAGTGGTGGTGGCCTCGGCTTCCCAGCACACCGCGGTGCTGGCCCAGGATTTGTTCATGCGGGAAAATTTACGGGTTTATACCAATCCCGATATCATCGGTGTGGAATTGGGCGGGGCGCTTAAAAATGTCATTGCCCTGGGCACCGGCATTGTGGACGGCCTTAGCGGCAGTGACAATGCTAAAGCGGCGCTGATGACCCGGGGGTTGACTGAAATTACCCGGCTGGGTATGGCCATGCATGCAAACCCCCTGACCTTTGCCGGGCTGGCCGGGCTGGGTGATTTGATTGTCACCTGCACCAGCAGGCACAGTCGTAACCGTCGTGCCGGTATAGCCATCGGCCGGGGCAAAACATTGCAGCAGGCTCTGGACGAGGTGAACATGGTGGTGGAAGGAGTGCGTACCACCAGGGCCGCCCACAAACTATCCGCCACCTGGGGCGTTGAAATGCCTATCACCGAGCAGATGTACCAGGTTCTTTTCCATAACCTCCCTCCCCGGGCCGCAGTAAATAACCTGATGACCCGTGGTAAAACAAGGGAAGTGGAAGAATTGGCCCTGGCCAAAATCAAATGGTGAAGCCCGAAAAAACACATCCGACGCAACAAAGATATCCGAAAGGGCGGTGTAAACATGCACGTAGTGGAATTTAAAGGAAAACGGCCCCGGATTGCCCCGGGTGCATTTGTAGCCCCCACCGCGGTATTAATCGGCGATGTTGTGGTGGAGGAGGGGGCCAGTATCTGGTTTGGTGCCGTGCTGCGGGGTGACTTCGGCAGTATCAAAGTCGGCCAAAACACCAGCGTACAGGACAACGTAGTGGTGCACGTTCAACCTGCGGGTAAAGTTGATATCGGAGCCAATGTTACCGTAGCCCATGGTGCGGTGCTGCATAATTGTACCATTGAGGAAGGTGCCATAATCGGCATGAACGCGGTGGTTTTAGATAATGCCGTGGTGGGCGCCCAGGCTATGATAGCCGCCGGGTCCGTGGTATCTGACGGCATGCAGGTTCCGCCCAGGCACCTGGTGGCGGGAGCACCGGCCAAACCCAAAAAGGAGTTGACCGGCAATGCGTTGTGGTGGGTGCAGCAAAGTGCCCGGGCATACATGCACCTGATGAAGGCTTACCTGGACGAGGGCACAGGAGTGGTCAAGGTGGAAGATAAATAAAGCATGCATCATGTTCAATGTGTTTATTGAAATTATTGAAATTGCTGTGTTTCATACACTACTTTTTAGACTCTTAAAGTATGTTGGATAAGTAATGGAATTAACTTTCCCCGGTGGTGCCAGGTGTTGAGAGGTTGAAAGTCTTTTGATTTTCAACCTCTCAACGCCTGGCACCATATTTATTTCCGAACTGGCCCAAAAGAAATCCTTAAAACATATAAAAGCTGCATATATTTTTGGTAGCGGGATTAACCCCGGCCACAATTTTAATGGCGCTTTTTCGGCTAAACAGTAATAAACGCTCTGATCAATCATATATATATAATGTTAATGTATGCCATTGGAAAAAACTGCTCTTGGACTAGGCTGGCCGATGGCCTTGACATACCGCTTTTCCTGCCGGTAGGGGGGATGCTGATTTCGATAACGCCTTTTTAAATATATAAATTTTTGGATAAGGAGGGAGTGCGTTCATGGAAAAGTTTGATATTTTCCGCGATATTGCGGAACGCACCGAGGGGGATATTTACCTGGGTGTTAGCGGCGGCGTGCGCACAGGCAAATCAACTTTCATCAAACGGTTTATGGATTTAATGGTCATACCCAATATTGAGAATGAATTCGAGCGGGAAAGAGCAAAAGATGAACTGCCCCAGAGCGGAGCCGGTAAGACTATTATGACCACCGAACCCAAATTTGTTCCCAATGAGGCTGTAGAATTAGAAATAAGCCCCAATCTTAAAGTAAAGGTTCGGCTGGTGGACTGTGTAGGGTACCGGGTGGAGGGGGCTTTGGGCTATGAGGATGAGGAAGGCAACCCGCGCATGGTTTCAACCCCCTGGTTCGAAGAACCCGTTTCCTTTGAGGAAGCAGCGGAAACAGGCACCAGAAAAGTGATCAGTGAACACTCCACCATTGGCCTGGTCGTTACCACCGACGGTACCATCACTGATATACCAAGGGAAAATTTCGTGCCCGCCGAAGAAAGGGTAGTCCAGGAGTTAAAGGATATCAGCAGGCCTTTTATCATTATCTTAAACAGTACCAATCCCGGTAGTGAAGAGGCTATTCAACTGGCCGACGAGCTTTCGGAAAAATATGATGTACCGGTAATTCCAATCAACTGTGCGGAGATGTCCCAAAGCGATATACTGCTGATTATGGAAAAAGCCCTGTTTGAATTCCCGGTTAATGAAGTATCCATTACCATGCCACTGTGGGTGGAAGAACTGGAACAAAAACACTGGTTGAGAGAAAAGTTCGACGAGGCTGTACAGGATACTGTGCAGCAGGTGCGGCGTTTACGGGACATCGACGGTGCGGTGGAGAAACTGGGCGAATACGATATGGTTCAGACTGTTAATTTAAACAATCTGGACCTGGGCACAGGTACTGCCGCCATAGAGATTACCTCCAAACCCGATTTGTTTTACAGGGTACTGGCGGAGGAAACCGGTTTTCAACTGGAAGGCGATCACCAGTTGTTCCGCCTGGTCAAGGAACTGGCCGTAGCCAAGCGGGAGTACGACAAAGTGGCCCCGGCCCTTATGGAATTAAAGGAAACGGGTTACGGTATGGTAACTCCTGGTATTGAAGATATGCAACTGGAGGAACCGGAGCTAATCAGGCAGGGCAGCCGGTTCGGTGTCAAGCTAAAAGCCAGCGCCCCGTCTATTCATATGATCCAAGCCAACATTAACACCGAGATCACACCCATCATTGGTACCGAAAAACAATGCGAGGAACTGGTACGCTACATGCTCAATGAGTTTGAGGAAAACCCGCAGAAAATCTGGCAGTCCGAAATATTCGGCAAATCGGTCAGTGATCTGGTGCGCGAAGGTATTCAAAACAAGCTGCAAAGGATGCCGGAAAACGCCCAGGCCAAACTGCAGGAGACTGTCAAGCGTATTGTCAATGAGGGTAGCGGCGGTTTAATTTGTATCATCATCTAACCGGTCTAGGACCGGTTTTTTTGTTTTTTAAGGGTCTGTCCGTTTTTTGAAAAACTGTTGCCAAAAAATAATAACGGTGCTATAATGTCTACCATGTATGGAAATATATCCGCATGGCGTGGACGATAGTGATATGCCATGCGTGGATATGTGATGTATTTTCTGACAGGCCAGCAAGGCAAGAAGTATTCAGGCTTGCCCTGCTGCCCCCACGGAGGTGTGAGATGGTGGCGGGCAAGGTACCGCGTTTTTTTCTAGTCCAGGAAGATATCCTTCCCGAAGCCTTTTATAAAACTGTTCAGGCTAAGGAACTACTTTTGAGCGGTGAAGTGGCCACTGTTAACGAAGCGGTGGAAAGGGTTAATTTAAGCCGCAGCGCTTTCTATAAATATAAAGATAAAGTATACCCTTTTTATCGCTGGAACCGGGATCAAACCGTGATCCTGGAAATGCTGCTGGAACACCGTTCGGGTGTTTTATCCGCGGTGCTGAACAGCATTGCCGCGGTGGGTGGTAACATAATTACCATCAACCAAAACATCCCCCAGCAGGGTGTGGCCATGGCCACTGTAACCATTGAAACAGCCGGTTTAAAATGTGACGTGGAAAACATGCTGGAAATGCTGCGCGGTACCCCGGGTGTTAAAGCAGCCAAACCGCTGGGCGCCGACGGTACCCGGGATTGAAAAGTTATAAAATTTACCGGAAAAAATTACTTCTAGATTACACAAAGGGATTGGGTAAGTTATAATATACTGTCAGGTTATAAAAAAAGAAAAAGGAAACTCCGGCTTTGGGGCCGGGGTCTTGTAACATCATATGAAAGGGGCATTAACCATGTCGGTTGAAAATATAAAGATCGGTCTTTTGGGGCTGGGCACAGTGGGGCGTGGGGTATACCGCATCATTACCGGCAACCCGGAAAATATCAAGCGCAAGGTTGGGGCCGGGTTGGAAATAAAAAAAATCATGGTGCGTAATATCGACAAACCCCGCGATCTTGACATCAACCCGGCCATGCTGACCACCAATATAGAGGATATAATCGACGATCCCGAAATAAAAATAGTGGTGGAGGTAATGGGCGGCATCGAACCCACCCTGGACTATGTCAGCCGGGCGCTGGAGAACGGCAAAAGCGTGGTCACCGCCAACAAGGACATGATCGCGGTGTACGGCAAACAGCTTTTCGCCCTGTCGGATGCCAGCCATACCGATTTATTGTTTGAAGCCAGCGTGGCCGGCGGTATTCCCATTATCAGGCCGCTAAAGCAGTGTCTTGCAGCCAACCGGGTCACGCAAATTATCGGTATTATCAACGGTACCACCAACTATATGCTAACCAAAATGACCGAGGAAGGTTCGGACTTTGCGGATGTACTGCGGGAAGCCCAGGCCAAGGGGTACGCCGAGGCCGACCCCACTGCAGACATTGAAGGTTATGATGCGGCCCGTAAACTGGCCATATTGGCTTCCATTGCCTTTAACTCGCGCATTGTACTGGACGATGTTTATGTCGAGGGTATTACCAAAATTACCGCTGCGGACATAGCCTACGCCGGAGAGCTCAATTATATTGTCAAATTACTGGGCATTGCCAAGGAAACCGCTGAAGGGGTTGAAGTGCGGGTGCACCCCGCCCTGATCCCCCGGGATCATCCCCTGGCGTCGGTAAACGATGTATATAACGCTATTTTCGTTACCGGCGATGCCGTAGGCGATACCATGTTTTACGGCCGGGGAGCCGGAGAAATGCCCACTGCCAGCGCAGTGGTGGCCGATGTTATGGATGCCGCCCGTAATTTATTGCATAACGTACCGGGGTTTATCTCCTGTACCTGTTATGAAGAAAAACCCGTTAAAGATATGGGGGCTACCGAGGCTAAATACTATGTTCGACTGGAGGTAACCGACAGGCCCGGCGTTCTGGCCTCCATTGCTTATGCTTTTGGGGACAAGGAAGTCAGCTTGGCTTCGGTGCTGCAAAAGCATACCGACGGTGATAACGCGGAGATTGTACTGGTTACCCATAAAGTGCGGGAGCGAAATATGCAGGAGGCACTTAATATCATTAAACAACTATCTTCGGTCAATGAGGTGGCCAATATAATCCGTGTGGAGGGTGATTAAACCTGTGATTAGAGTTCAGGTGCCGGCCACCACCGCTAATTTAGGCCCGGGCTTTGACTGCCTGGGTATGGCGCTGGAATTATACAATATAGTGGAATTTAGCAAAATTACCCGCGGCCTGGTTGTAGAGGTGGAGGGTGAAGGGGCCGGTAATTTGCCGTGCAATGAGAGCAATCTGGTATACCGGGCGGCCAAGCGGGTTTTCGACCGGGCAGGTTATGCACCGGCCGGGCTGCGCATCCGGCTGATTAACGGTATACCGGTGGGGCGGGGGTTGGGCAGCAGCGCCGCCGCAGTTATCGGGGGTATCATTGCGGCTAACAGGCTTTGCGGTGCAGGACTTGGTACACGGGAAATGCTCACCCTGGCCTGTTCCATGGAAGGGCACCCGGACAACATTGCCCCGGCCTTATTAGGCGGGCTGGTAATATATGCTTCGGTGGATGGTGAAATAACCTGGACTAAAATAGATTTACCTCCGGGCATCAAAGCTGTTGTGGCTGTACCTGATTTTGTCATGAACACCAGGGACACCAGGGAAGCCCTCCCGCAATTGGTAACCATGCGGGATGCCGTATTTAACATCAGCCGGGCGGCGCTCTTAGTGGCCGCGCTGCAAAAGGGTGATTTGTCCGTGCTGGGTACGGCCATGGATGATAGATTGCACCAGCCTTTCCGTTCCGGGTTGATTCCCGGTTTTAAAAAGGTTGTTTCAGCCGCCAGGCTGGCCGGTGCCCGGGGTGTGGCCCTGAGCGGTGCCGGGCCTACCATAGTGGCCCTGGCGGATGATAACCAGGCATTAATTGCGGAAGTAATGAAAGAAACCTTCCGGGAAAGCGGCGTAAACGCTCGTTCTTTAATACTGGCGCCCAGCCCGGTGGGAGCAAGAGCACTGGAAGTAATATAAGGGGTGGATATTTATGTTAATTGTGCAAAAATATGGCGGTACATCGGTGGGAGATGCCTCGCGTATTAGGAATGTTGCCCGGCGGGTGGTGGAGCAGTACCGCAAGGGCAACCAAATGGTGGTTGTGGTCTCGGCCATGGGTGATTCCACCGATGATTTGATAGATTTGTCCCGGCAGATAACCGACAACCCCTCTCCCCGGGAAATGGATATGTTGCTGTCCACCGGTGAGCAGGTATCCATTGCCCTGCTGGCTATGGCCATTAAGAATTTGGGTGTTGACGCGGTTTCCCTCACCGGACCCCAGGCCGGTATCAAAACAGATGCTTGTTATTCCAAATCCCGGGTCACGGCGGTGGATAACACCCGCCTGAAAGCGGAACTGGCCAAAGATAAAATTGTAATCGTGGCCGGTTTCCAGGGATTAAACGAATACGGTGACATCACCACCCTGGGCCGGGGCGGTTCGGACACCACTGCCGTTGTACTGGCGGCGGCGCTACAGGCGGATTTGTGCGAGATTTTCACCGATGTGGACGGTGTTTATACAACCGATCCCAGGATAGTGCCCGAGGCATGTAAATTGGAAACCATTACCTACGATGAAATGCTGGAACTGGCCCATCTGGGGGCGGCGGTACTGCATCCCCGGGCGGTGGAATGTGCCAAACTCTATAATATACCGCTGCATGTCCGGTGCAGTTTCAATGATCACCCGGGCACCATTGTAAAGGAGGAAACCGATATGGAAAAAAGTATGGTTATTACCGGTGTTACATATACCAAAAATGTTGCCAAGCTGGGCATTTTCGGTGTACCCGACCAGCCGGGCATTGCCTATATGGTATTTAAGAAGCTGGCCGATAACAATATCAGCGTGGATATGATTGTGCAAAGTTCCATGCGCGACGGCATAAATGACATATCCTTCACCGTGGCCCAGGACGATCTGCGCAGGTCACTGGAGACCATTGAAGAAATCATTAAAGTGGTGGGTGCCCAGGGCTATACCCACGACGCCGACGTGGCCATGGTTTCGGTGGTGGGTGCCGGCATGAACAGCAACCCCGGCGTAGCCGCCATGATGTTCGGGGCTTTGGCAGACGTAGATATCAATATTGAAATGATTTCCACCTCGGACATAAAAATATCCTGTATCGTCAAAAACAGCGACGCCGAGAAAGCGGTAAAAATACTGCACAGTAAATTTGGGTTGGATAAAGCCAACTAATCGTTACTCGGGCGCCGGCATCGCCGCGCAGAGCTACGCGAACCACTGGTGCCAGAGCATGCTTTGGTGCCGGGTGTTGAAAGTCTGAAAGAAATTCTTTCAGGCTTTCAACTGGAGTTAAGGCCTCCCTTGTTTGAAGTATCTGCTTTTCACCGCAGGTAAATCAATTCCGAAAGGGGCGAAATCCTGGTCGAAAGGGAGAGCTGAATGCAATAAAATCCGACTCGGCTTGGATTTTATCCACTTATGAACCAGGTACATAATGAAATATATCATAATTTTAGGTGACGGAATGGCGGATTATCCCCGTCCCGAACTGGGCGGCCAAACACCGCTGCAGTATGCCAGGACCCCTCATATGGATGCATTGGCTGCCCGGGGGGAAACGGGGCTGGTGAAAACCGTACCGGACGGGTTTGCACCGGGCAGTGACGTGGCTAACCTGTCGGTAATGGGTTACGCGCCGGAAAAGTATTATACCGGTCGCTCGCCCCTGGAAGCTGTAAGTATGGGCGTGAAGCTGGCTGATACGGATGTGGCTTTTCGCTGCAACCTGGTAACCCTGTCCGGCGAACCGGCCTACCACGATAAACAAATGGTTGATTATAGCGCCGGTGAAATCACCAGTGAGGAAGCCCGAGAATTAATTGAAACCGTGCAATTAAAGCTGGGCACCGGTGATAAATGTTTTTACCCCGGCATCAGCTACAGGCACTTGATGGTATGGCAAAACGGCCCGGAAAAAACTGACTTGACGCCGCCGCATGATATTTCCGGCCGTGTCGTGGGGGATTACCTGCCCGGCGGTGCAGGTGCGGATATGTTGCTGGAAATGATGAAACAAAGCTATGTCTTATTAAAGGAACACCCGGTAAACCGGTCCAGGGTGGACAGGGGGCTGCGCCCGGCCAATTCGATATGGCTCTGGGGTCAGGGTAAAAAGCCGCAGCTACCGTTGTTTAAGGACATGTACCACCTGGATGGAGCCGTTATTTCTGCCGTGGACCTGATTATGGGGATCGGTATTTGCGCCGGCCTGCAGGTGATCAAAGTACCCGGTGCCACAGGCAATATCCATACCAACTTTAAAGGGAAAGCCGAAGCTGTGCTGTCTGCGCTGCGTGACGGGGCTGATTTTGTTTACCTGCACATTGAAGCACCAGACGAAGCCGGGCACCAGGGAGACACCGAAACTAAAGTGCGGGCCATTGAAGAAATCGATCGCCAGGTGCTGGGCCCGTTGCAGGAGGGTTTAACCGGCTTTCCCGGTTACCGGATCATGGTGCTGCCGGACCACCCGACTCCTCTGAGCATTCGCACTCATACCGCCGAGCCCGTGCCTTATGTACTGGCGGATTCCAAAGTTGTTACCGGTACGGCGGGTAAAACATACAGCGAGTTGGACGCTTCTGCCACCGGTATCATGGTGCCCGATGGCCCCTCGCTAATACGCAAATTCCTTGGTTTAGCATAAGTGACACTGTTTTGGTTTCACCGCGTTGATGCCACTTACACAGGCGGCACTTGCATTGTTATCTACCCTTTGTTTTGGCGACGTTTGCTTTGGTGCCACCGGTTTGGTGCCACCACTTTAGTGCTACCATTTTAATGCTACCACTTTGGTACCGGGTGTTGAAAGATTATACAACTTTTTAACACCCGGTGCCTTTCTTTTTAAGCACAGCTCTGCTATAATATATTTAGAAATTTATCTAAATATCTAACAACGAGCTGGTGATTCGATGCTTGACGACCTGTTCAAGGCGCTTTCCGATCCCACCAGGCGCAAAATACTTAAAATGTTGCGCCAGGGGGATATGACTGCGGGGGAAATTTCCAACCACTTTAATATCTCCAAACCCAGTTTATCCCACCATTTAAACGTGCTTAAACAGGCGGATTTGGTGCAGGACGAAAGAAAAGGCCAGTACATTTACTATACCCTGAACACCTCAGTGTTTCAGGACTTGCTGGCCTGGTTTACGGATATCATTAACAACAAAGAAAGAGGTGAGCATATTGGCAAATAAGCATGAAGATGCGGTAACCTTAACGGTGGGGCAACAAATGCGCAGTGATTGGCCTGCCCTGCTAATGATTTTGGCCTCCATGGTGGCCGGCATACTGGTTTACCCCTATTTGCCGGACCAGGTCCCTTCCCACTGGAACATACATGGGGAGGTGGACGGTTATTCCTCACGCTTCTGGGGTGCCTTTGGCCTGCCGCTGTTAAATGCCGGCATCTATTTACTGATGCTGGTAATGCCGCGCATTGACCCCCGGCGCCAAAATTATATAAAATTCGCTAAGACGTACCAGGTTTTTAAACTGATGATGGTGTGTTTCTTCACCGGTCTTTATGTGGTTACAGTTCTGGCAGCTTTGGGTTATAATGTATCCGTGGAACGCCTGGTTCCCCTTGGGGTATCGCTGCTGATAATAGTAATCGGCAACTTAATGGGTAAAATACATCATAACTATTTTGTTGGTATTAAATTGCCCTGGACTCTGGCCAGCGAGGTTGTCTGGCGCAAGACCCACCGCATGGCGGCTCCGTTGTGGGTGATTGCCGGTCTGATGGGAGTTGTGGGATCAATCTTTGGAGGGAAAACGGCGGCGGTATTGCTTTTCGGTCCCTTGAGTGTGGCTGTTGTGGTACCGGTTATCTATTCCTATTTGCTGTACAGAAATTTGAATAACTAAGATCTTGATGCCACTTTCAACACCTGGCACAAAAATAATCAAATATAAGGATAAGGTGGTTGAGTATGGTAAGCTTTAGTAAAAAACGGCCAACCTTTGAGCAATTCAAGGTTATGTTTAGGGATGAAGTACAGCGTTGCACCAATAATCAAATCGACAATTTCTATATGCCCTGGTCTGAAGTTGGTGATGAAACAACCCGGGAGAAAATCATCGAATCGTTTATGCAATTACTGGAAAACCGTTTTGGTTTTCGCCCGGTGATTGAGGAGTCCCTGAGTACAATGGATGGGGCGCTGGAAAGCGTAATTAACAGGATTTATCACGTTTTTTCCACCATGTTTTTAGTGGACCATATTAATGAAAAAATGTACAAGGAGCGGGCCAAAAAATTAAATTGACCCGTATGCCAAAATTTACTCCTTGGCCAGTTAACGGTAGGATTATATAATTAGAACCGACAACTTGGACAAGGAGGTAAGGTTACAGGCTTATGGGTGAAAACTTTAGCATAACCATAATAAAGAGAAAGCCAATTTGTTTTTTATTGCTTCCGGTATTGCTGCTGGTGTTTCCGGCCATTGGTGTAGCCCAGGTACATACGGTAAGCAAAGGTGACAGTATTTACAAAATCAGCAATTGGTACAATGTGAGCCAGTTTGCCCTGCGCTATAACAACAATTTGTGGTCCGACGCCATATACACCGGCCAGCAGTTAAACATCCCTGCCCGGTATACGGTCCAAAGCGGAGACACCCTTTATTTAATCGGTAAAAAATTTGGTGTTAGTGCCAGTGGTATTAAATCCATCAACCAGTTGAAAAGCGATATGATTTACCCGGGGCAAATTTTATACATACCCCGGTATAAAAATGGTTCAGGCAATGTTTCACCCGGGACAAGCACCCAAAATAACTACTATAACGTAAGCCGCGGCGGGCGCCTGAGCAGCGGGGATTTCGACCTGCTGGCCCGGATCATTACTGCCGAGGCGGATTCCGAATCCTATGTCACCCAGGTGGCCGTTGGTGCCGTAGTACTGAATCGTGTGGACAGCCCGTTGTTCCCCAACTCCATACCGGGAGTCGTATATCAGGTCGATGATGGTGGAAAGTACCAGTTTGAACCGGTACTTAACGGTTGGATCAACAAACCGGCCAGCGAATCCGGCAAAAAGGCCGCCATGGATGCGCTGAACGGCTGGGATCCCACCAATGGCGCCCTGTACTTTTTTGAGTCCTGGGTACCCAACAGATACTTGCAATCGCGCCCGGTAAGCACTGTTTTGGATGCGTTCACATTTTCCTATTAAATTAAAAGATAAAAGTTCAAAAAAACCGCTTACGGGCGGTTTTTTTAAACTTTTATCAACCGGTACTTTCTGGTGCCCAGACCCATCTCCTCACCGTAAGCCAGCTGTACAGACCAGTCTATCCCTTTATGCAGTGAGCCGAACTTGTCTCCGGTATGAATATTATCCCCCAGGCGGGAGCCGCTGAGCGCCACCTCACTGTTGACCAGATCTATACAGGCTTGATCCAGGGCCACGGGGTCCCGTGAGGCTGCAATGCCTATATCCCGCACCACCGGGGCGTCATTATAAGTGCAGCAGTCACATTCCGGGGAAACATTCATAATAAAGGTGAAATGTACGGCTTTGTGCTCTTTGTTCTTTAAAACACCCATGGTATATTCCACAATCTTTTCCTGCACGTTGTTGGGCTGGGTTTTCCAACTTATTTTAATTGCCCCGTGGGGGCAGGTGACAGTGCACTCACCGCAACCCCAGCACACATTCTCGTCAATGGCGGCGTGCTCTTCGATATTGATGGCGGTGGCGGGACACCACCTGGCGCACAACCCGCAGGCCAGGCATTTTTCGGCGGTAATCCGGGGCAGAACATCCGAATGCATCATTTGTTTGCCGCTGCGGCAGCCCAGCCCCATGCCCAAATTCTTCAACGTACCGCCAAAACCGGTTAACTCATGGCCTTTGAAATGGGTTATGGATATAATGGCCCCCGCATGGTAGGCTGCGCTGCCTATTTTGACTTCTTTGAAATGCTTACCTGCAATGGGCACATTAACATAATCTTTTCCGTTCAAACCATCGGCAATGATCAGCGGCGCGTTAACCACCGCATAATCAAACCCGTTTTGAATGGCGGTCTCCAGGTGGTCAACCGCATTGGCCCTGGAACCCACATATAAAGTATTGGCATCGGTGAGAAACGGTTTGCCGCCATATTCCCTGACCTTATCAACAATCTGACGCACAAATTGTGGGCGTATGTATGCCAGGTTGCCCCTTTCACCGAAGTGAACCTTAAGGGCCACCAATTCTTTAGGCTGGATTATTTCCTTCAAGCCCACCCTGCTGCATAGCTTGGCTAGTTTGTTGAACAGGTTTTCCTTGCTGCTGGTGCGCAAATCAGTAAAATAAACTTCCGAAGATCCTGACATAAAAAAACTCCTTTACTAAAAGAATAATATATATTAAATTAATATTATAAGCGGGAAAATACAGAAAATCTACTTTTTACATGAACAAAGATCAGCTTAGGCCCAAAATAAGGAAAGAAAAATAACCGGCAGCAGATAAAAAGACCAGCGGGAGCAATGCTTCCCGCTGGTCTTTCTGGTGGGGCTAACTGGTTTCGAACCAGCGACCTCTTGAATGTGAGTCAAGCGCTCTCCCGCTGAGCTATAGCCCCATTTGCTGACAAAAGTAAGTATAGCACATTTTTTTGACACATGCAATACAGTGGTGGTAAAAAATTATGTCGCTTCACTGGTTAAACTATCATGGGCACCACTTATCCTAATTATCATGGACACTGCTGTCCGCTGTGAGGCCGGGCGAAAGCCCAGGCCGGGTAGAGGACACAACTGGGATACCGGGCTAAACGGCAGGATGTTAATGATGTATAAGTATTGTGCAAGTATAAATAATAACAACTGTAAAAAAGCAACAACGTTATTTTAACCCCCCTGGGTTCCAAAACAATCACTGAGGGTGATTTTTTGATGCAAATAGGCCGGGATGTGGTGTTTGTTTTCGGTGCCGGAGCCTCTTATGCCGACGGGGCTCCCCTGCAGGCTGATATACTGCCGATAATCATGTCCAATGAGTTTCCGGACATCCAACAATCTCCCACCGGTCAAATCGTTACCGAATTCATAGCGGAAAACTTTGCCTGGGACGCGCGGGCTAAAATATACCCCACGCTGGAAACCGTGTTCGGCTTTTTGGATTATTTTATCAGCCAGGACGAACACTTGAGCGCCCGGTACTCTCATGCCCGGATTCGGGTTATCAAAGAAGGGCTCATTAAACTGATCCATTACGTGATCAGCGAAAAATCACACCGGCAGGGAACAACATACCGCTCCTTCTGGGAGGCTGTTTTCCGGTACAATCCCAACATCGCCATACTTACTTTAAACTATGACACCCTTTTGGAAGACGCTTACAGTTCCCTGTGCCCCGGCGGCGCGGTTAATATAGATTACGGTATCCACCTGATGAACTACGATCTGAATGAAGAGAAGCGCCCGCCCAACCGCATCAGCCCTGCCGCCATGAAAATATTAAAGGGCCACGGTAGCTTAAACTGGAAATACTGCCATTGTTGCAAACAGGTTTTACTGACCCCCCGGGACACCAAAATAAACCTTTATGCCGGGCATACCGGCGAAGGACGTTGCGTTTCGAACAAGTATAGATGCCCCGTGGACGCCTCGGAATTTGAGACCCTTATTATTCCGCCGTCACATATAAAGAAAATCTCCCACCCCGTTATATCACAAATTCTCGGCGAGGCTATGCGGGAAATCCGGTCGTGTCGCAAGGTGGTGTTCGTGGGCTACTCGTTTCCGGATGCCGACGTGCATTTTAAAGCATTGTTCAAGAAAAGTTTATCTCCCCACCAGCAGGTAATCGTTGTGAATAACAGTAAATCCAGAACTTTAAAGTATAATTACCTGGCTTTAAGCAATCACGTGCGCTTTATAAAACTATCCTTTGCTGATTTTTTGATGGACCGGTCCCTGGTGCAGGAAATACTGACCACTACCGGCAGCCCAAATGCCCCCGCACCAGTCTCAATGCCCCTGTATCACCCTGTGCACACCTAACTGCCATATAATGGCAGTTAACAAGTGAGGCGGTTGGCAAACAGTACGGGCGGGCGTTCCTACATTTCTCAAATTCCATGACTTCCACTTCTATTAGGTGGGAGTTCCTATTATTACTTCAGGTGGGGTAGAATCCCCATCTGAAGCCCCGGTGTTCAGGTTTAGCTGAACGAGTTCACCTGGCCGGGCCATGACCGGTATTAACCATTATTGTCCGGCACCAAAGTAATATATTCCCCTGTAAAAACCGGTGCAATATCAAAACGGTTTAACCCGGCGCACCAGCGCAAATCTTCCTCCCGGCCAAGCTTCAACAACCTTTGACCATGTTGCCCGGCATATAGCCCCGCCAGCGGGTCATTATGATATAAACGAGCCAGCCCACAGGCGGTTATTGCCAGGTCGTCCATTGCCGGGCCCTCCGGTGACTTTCCTTCTCCGCCGCCCGGGTTTAGCTGCTGCAATATCTCCAGTAAAACGAACCCGGCTCCCAGGATGTCCTCCAGTGAAAATAAGCCCCCAGTACCTGCACACACCAAGCTGATATCCTGCCCCTGTTCCAGGGCGGCCCGGGCCACCGCCCGGGCGTTAAGCAAAGAGCCGATTAAAACCGGGCTGGCGGAAGCAGCCCGGCGAATGGCCCCCGTGCCGTTGGATGTGGTGATTACCAGCACGGAACTGCCGGTTCCGGGGCCGCCGGCAAACTCCAGCGGGGAGTTGCCGTGGGGAAACCCCTCTATTTTTTCTCCACCCCGCTCACCCGATAGCACAAAACCATGCCGGCGGGCCAGTGCCACTGCGGCACTTGCTTGGGCCACCGGGTATACCCGCCGGTAACCTGCAGCCAGCGCGGTGACAATGGTACTGGTAGCCCGCAGTACATCGAATACAACCGCGGTGGTTCCCAGCAAAGCCTTGGGATCGCAAACAGCGGCAACGGGTATCAATTTAATTTGCAAAATGCCCCATCCTTTCTTCACAAGGTAATTTTGTTAAAAAAAGCCTGTTGTTTTTACCAGGCATGCCCGTCACTACAAACAAATAAATTATAAGAGCACTGGACCGGTCCGTGTAATACATATAATATTTGGTTTGAGCTGCGGTTAGGATATTTTATGGTCAAAATGGTCCTGTAAACATTAGAATAAGAAAGATTCTTTGGGTAATATTAACGATTATCACTATGTCTAAATCTTAGAAAAGGAAGGTACTTATATGAGCCGGGTCAAATGTTTTATCGAAGACTGTCGCTTTAATAATAACATGAGATGCAACGCGCCCAAGGTATCTTTCAAGCTCCGGAGCAATCACCCGGGCCACCGGACCGACCGGGCGCTGTGCGAGCATTATCGCCCGATTCCATGAATACCAGACTAATTTACCATTATTACAATAGTTCCTTTAAAGAGTTAAAGCCCGAAGCCATTTTGGTCGATATTTTTAATAAGAGTTAATATATTAAAGCCGGGGCAGGAGATTTTGCACTATTTGTTGAAAATTTTACTAATATGGTGGTAGCATAAGTATTTGTTCAACATTTGCTTGATTAAATAAAACGGGGTGATTTTTTGAGTGATGTTGGCAACGGTGTCATTCTCATCATAACCGATGATAAAATGAAAGCTTTTTTTACTGTTCGAGAGCCTCAATTGGTAAATGAAAAACTAATTTATGACATGCTGCAGGAAAAGGAAGTTAAGCATGGTTTAGACAAGCGGGTACTGGAACATTTAATCAACAACCCGGCTGAAGGCACATATTTGATCGCCAACGGAACACCACCCCGGGAAGGCCGGGACGGCTACGTGCAATACCTTTTCACCTCCCAGACACCCAGGGCAAATAAACAGGATGAACAAAATGTGGACTTCAGGGAGGTATTCGATGTGCCGTCGGTAAACGCGGGAACCGTGCTGGCCGTTTATCACCCCGCAGAAAAGGGGGAAAACGGTCAAACAGTAACCGGGCAGGTCATTACCCCCCGTAAGGTGATGGAACTAAGATTACAGGCGGGAAAAGGTGCCGTTCTTTCCAAGGACGGTATGACGGTATCCAGTGCAATTAACGGTCGCCCCAGGGTACAAAAAAGAGGCGGTAATATTATCGTTAGTGTAGATGCGGTCTACCAGCACGAAGGTGATGTGGATATTAAATCAGGAAACCTGCGCTTTAACGGCGATGTCATTGTAACCGGCAATGTTATGGAAAATATGATTGTGGATGTGCAGGGCAATTTGCAAGTGCTGGGATTTATATCCCGGGCTGAAGTCAAAGTCCAAAAAAACCTGCAGGTTATGAAGGTGATTACAGCCAGCCGCATACAGGTTGGCGGTAAAACCGCTTCGCTGGGTGCTGCTAAAAAAGAGCTTCAGGAAATAGCAAAAACCATCAACCTCCTGAACAAAACAGCCAAACAGGCGTATATAAGATTGCAGCAAACAAGAAGGAATATCCAATTTGGCCAGGTGGTCATGACATTGCTGGACAAAAAATTTGCCCATTTGGGCGGCCAGGTGCGCCACCTGCGTGAATTAATCGGCAAGCGGGAACAGAATGCTCCCCAGGAACTGAAGGATGTCCTGGTGGATTTGAAAAAAGTATCCGGTTTCAATGCCCTGGCGTTGCATAATCTGGACGGGGTGCAAAAAAGCATCGCCAAGGCGCTGGCATATTTGGATTCTCTGAGCGGTGAACCCGCCCATGTTATCGCCAACAGCGTTACCAGTTCGCAAATTGAAGCCACCGGCGACATTAAAATAACTGGCCAGGGGGCTTTTAATTCCCAGTTGAACTGCCAGGGTGCCATAACAATCAAAGGGGTGTTCCGGGGTGGGCAAATGTATGCCTTAAACGGTATCAATGCAGGTGAAATAGGCGGTCCCATGGGTGTAACCACGCTGGCCCGTACCGAAACCGGGTGTACGATTAAAGCCCGGCGTGCGTATACCGGCACAGTTTTACAAATTGGCCACCGCATATATAAAGTTACCCGGGATGTCAATATGCTGCTGGCCAGAATTAATAGTGAAGGTGACATTGTACTGCATTAACCTGGAAAGAAGCGCGTAATATAGTGGATAATGCAGGAAATTGATGGCGAGAGTTTTTTATCATCATATTTGTTTTGGGAGCTGAAGTAGTTGGTAAGAAGACGCAGGCCCAAAAAAGGGCACGGGGCCGGCCTTGAACGCTGGCTAATCACCTATGCCGACATGATTACTTTGCTGCTTATTTTTTTTATTGTCATGTACACGCTCAGTAAACTTGACGCCGCTAAATTCGAAACCCTGGCCGAATCTCTGGCCGCGGTTTTTGGAGCCGGTGGAATGGTTTTGGACAGCCCGGGGCCGGAAATAATTCCGGGCGCCCCGCCGGAGCAAATGGCGGACATAATCAGGGAAATGGATGAACAGGGTACAGAAACACAATTGGAAAACCTTCAGTTGATTGATATAAAAAGTCAACTGGAAGAATATATCAAACAAAACGGGCTGGAAGCCAGGGTTTCGGTAACCAGTGAGGAAAGGGGCGTAGTGCTAAGTTTTCAAAATGAGGTGTTGTTTGACCTGGGTTCTTCCCAACTGACCGGACAAGCCCGGGAAATATTAAGCAAAGTGGCGCCAATACTGGCGGCCACCCCCAATTATATTCGCGTGGAGGGGCATACCGATGATTTACCCATCAATACCGCCCAGTTTCCCTCAAACTGGGAACTTTCAGCGGCAAGGGCCACCAATGTGGTGCAGGAATTCATCCGTGTTCACGGTTTCGAGCCGCGAAAACTGTCAGCTTCGGCCTATGGTGAATACCGTCCCCGGATGCCCAACAGCAACCCGGAAAACCGCCAGTTGAACCGCCGGGTCGACCTTGTCATTCTAAGCAGTGAATTTGCCGGCGCCGAGCCGGGCATGGTGAACACACTACCTGAGGAGCAGCACAGTACCGAATAAGCATATTTAGTTGTTTTTTTAACTGATAACCTGGCAAAGGAAGGTAAAGTATGGATCTCGCAACTATATTAGGCTTTATTTTAGGATTGGGGGCACTGCTGGTGGGATTTACCCTGGAAGGGGGGCATATCGGAGCCCTGGTGCAACCCAGCGCGGCGCTGATTGTGTTCGGCGGTACCATCGGGGCCACCATGTTCAGCTTTTCTCCGGGGGACTTCAAAGCCCTGCCCCAGTTGATTAAACTGGCCATGTTCAACAAACCATATGACCCCACCAGAACCATTGAGGAAATTGTGGCCATGGCTGAAGAAGCCAGGAGGGAAGGTTTGCTTTACCTGGAAAACCGGCTGCCGGAAATAAACGACCCTTACTTGAGAAAAGGATTGCAGCTGGTTATCGACGGTACCGACCCGGAACTGGTAAAAAAAATTCTTGAAGTTGAAATATATGCCATAGAAGAGCGCCACGGTGTCGGCAGCAGCATTTTTGAAGTGGCTGGCGGTTACGCGCCCACCATGGGCATCATCGGTACGGTGATGGGGTTGGTACACGTGCTGGGCAACATGAGCGACCCGGACAGCCTGGGTCCGGCCATTGCCGTTGCCTTTATGGCCACCCTGTACGGCGTGGGCAGTGCCAACGTGTTGTGGCTGCCCCTGGCGGCAAAACTGTCAAATATTAGCAAAAAGGAAATTTTATTAAAAGAACTGATGATGGAAGGTATTATTTCCTTGCAGGCCGGCTACAACCCCATACTGATCAGGGAAAGGCTGGTGGCTTACCTGAAACCGTCAGCCCGTAATAAAAAGGGTGATGAGGATGAGGCTGCGGAGGAGGAATAAAACACATATATAAGCATGGTAAAACAACTGTTAAAACATAGGGAGGCGTGAAAATGAACGCTGAAACCAGTTTTGCAACTGATTTGCAAATAGTGGTGTTTTCCATAGCCGGCCAATCCTTCGGCATTGATATAGCTTCTGTTTTTGAAATTATACGGCTGGAAAAAATCACCCCCATCCCCCAGGCGCCGGAATATGTTGAGGGTGTAATCAACATCCGGGGGCAGGTGGTACCCGCCCTTAACCTGCATGTGCTATTCGGTACCGGGATTGGAGAAAAAACCGGCAATAGCAGGATGATAGTGGTGGAGACCGCCCACAATAAATTTGGTTTGATTGTAGACGCTGTATATGAAGTGCAAAAGGTCAGCCCCGATATGATCAAGCCGGCCCCGGCTGCCATTGCATACAGCCAGCAATACATTCAGGGCATTATTTTAGAGGGTGACAACCTGGTTATACTGGTGGACTTGAATAAATTGTTACCGGAAAGGGATCTGTTGGAACTTAAGGAAATGGAAAAATTGGCTTAGACACTTTACGTTACGGGAGGTGATATTTTGTTCAGCGATGCAGAAATTGCTATTTTCCAGGAGGAATTAGAAGAAAAATTACAAATTATCAATGATAACATTCTTCTACTGGAACAGCAACAGGTCACACCCGAAGTAATCCAGGAGATTTTCCGGGCCGCCCACACCATTAAAGGTTCATCGGCCATTATGGGTTACGATAAAATGACTAATTTAACCCACGAGATAGAAAGTTTGTTTGATAAAATCCGCAGTAACCGGTTGTCTGTCAACGAGGAACTGGTGGATGTGCTCTTTGAGGCCATGGACACGCTGACGGCGTTAAAAGAAGAAATCGTGGGGGACGGTGTAAAAAATACCGATATCGACGCGGTATTAAACAAAATCAAACAAATCAGCGGTGGTAACAGTAACGGAGTTTCCGCCAGGGGCGACGCCAGTGCAGTTTTTGATACAACATCGCAGGACAATTTGGATAACGATAGTTCCGGCGGTAATGGGGCCAATGCAGCGCCTGCGCCGGCGGGTAGGCCCCCGGCAACGCAGTTTGATATGGAAATAGATGATGCTACGGGAGATGTTATCCGGGAAGCCGATATGCGCGGGTATCGTGCCTATGGCCTGCATATCAGCATTGAACCCGACTGCCAGATGAAGGAAGTGCGTGCTTTTTTGCTGTTTGAAACCCTGGAGCAGGCGGGCGAAATAATTAAAACCAACCCGCCCGCCGAGGAACTGCAAACCGGGCATTTTGAGGACAATATCGACCTGATTATCGTCACCCAGTCCGATATGGACCAGGTGAAAAACCTGGCCCTTTCGGTGGCGGAAATCAGGGACGTTGATATTAAAATGATTGAGTTGGATGACAAACCTGACCAGGAGGGTTACCCCGGCGGCGCGCCGGAACCGGGGCAACCGGCAATGCAAAAACAAACGCCGGTCACCGCCGCTGAAACCGTCGCGGGAAACGCTCCCCTTAAGGCTGATCATAACGAGAAAAACTCCCAAACCGGCAAGCTCGAGAAGAAAACCATAAAAACCGTGCGAGTGGACGTGGAAAAACTGGATACTTTGATGAACCTGGTGGGTGAGCTGGTTATTGATCGCACTCGCCTGGAACGGTTTGTGGAAATATTTGAAAACAATCATGGCTCGGACGAAATGGTGGACGATATACTGGAAATTTCCAATCACCTGGGCCAGGTGACCACGGATTTGCAGGACGAAATTATGAAGGCCCGGATGCTTCCCGTAGCCCAGGTATTCAACCGCTTTCCCCGCATGGTGCGGGATATCGCTCACAAATTGGGCCGGGATATAGAGTTTATTATTGAAGGCAAGGAAACAGAGCTGGACCGCAATGTCATCGAGGTGATCGGCGACCCGCTGATACACCTGCTCAGGAATTCCATCGACCACGGCATCGAACCCCCGGAGGAACGGCAGCGAGTGGGCAAACCGTCTCGGGGCAAATTGCTGCTCAAGGCATCCTACTCGGAAGGACATATCGTGATCACTGTTGAGGACGACGGCCGGGGTATCGATGCCCAAAAATTAAAGGACAAAGCGCTGCGCAAAGGGCTGGTCAGTAAGGAACAGGCCGCGCGCATGAGCGAGCGGGAAGCCCTGGACCTGATCTTCCTGCCCGGCTTTTCCACCGTGGAGGATGAAAAAATCAGTGATATTTCGGGCCGGGGCGTAGGCATGGATATTGTGCGCACCCAAATAGAAAACATCAACGGCACCGTGGAATATAAGACAGCTCCAGGCCAGGGTACTGTTTTTACCATCAAACTGCCCCTTACCCTGGCCATTATCAGGGCGCTTATGGTGGAACACGGAGATATGACTTACGCCTTCCCGCTGACCTACGTGGTGGAAACACTTAAAATGAAACGGACGGACATAAAAAACATTCGCAATGCCGAGGTAATCGTGGTGCGCGGGCAGGTTTACCCGCTGAAACGCCTGGAAGATATTCTCTGGAACGGTGCCGGGCATGAGGACGGCGAAAAGATCTATGTGGTGATTGTGGGTTCCGGCGACCGCAAGCTGGGCGTTGTGGTGGACAGGTTAATCGGCGAGCAGGAAATAGTCATCAAATCCCTGGGCTCCTACCTGGGCCAGGTGGAGGGACTTTCCGGTGCAGCTATTTTGGGCGACGGAAAGGTTTCCCTGATTGTTGACGTGCGGAGTCTGGTGCGCAGCGCAAGCTCCGAGGAGGCCTTTGCCTATGCCGCGATCAATTAATGTACTGGTGGTGGATGATTCGGCGCTGATGCGCCGGATCATCAGCCGTTTATTGGAGACCCGGGCCGGCATCAAGGTCATTGACACGGCTGCCGGCGGTGAGGAGGCCATTAAAAAGGTCCGGGCGTTGCGTCCCGATGTGGTGACCATGGACGTGGAAATGCCCGGTTTAAACGGGGTGCAAACGGTATCCCGGTTGATGAAGGAATGTCCCGTGCCGGTGGTTATGCTCAGCGGTCTCACCACCAAAGGTGCCCGGGTGACCATGGAGGCGCTGGCTGCAGGGGCGGTGGACTTTGTACCCAAACCGCAAAAAGCCGGCGGTACGGAACAGATGGTGGCGGAACTGGCCCGCAAAATCAGGGTGGCCAGCCGGGTATCCCCGAAAAAATGCCCGGCGGTGCCCGCCGGGCCGCGGCCCGCCGCACCCGCTCCTTTACCCATAACCCCGGGGGCGCCCGGCAAACCAGCCGCTACCCCTGCTGCCGGCGCCGCGGAACCGGCGGTCAAACCCGGGGCTGCCCCGTCCACCGGTACTGCCGGGCCTGCCGCCGGGACAGTGGCTGTGTCTCCGGCCGGCAAACCCGTTGCCACCCGTTCGCAGGGTGCCCCCGGGCGTGCCGGAGCAGCTGCCAGCACCCTTCCGGTTAAATCACCCCTACCGGTTCCAGCACGGGTGCCCGCCGCTCCCGTTACGCCCTTATCCAAAGCGAAATTGCCGGGTCAAACCGAACTGGTGGTCATCGGCTCATCCACCGGCGGCCCGGCGGCACTGCAGACCCTTTTGCCCGCCCTGCCCGGTGATCTGCCCTGCGGTATTGTGGTTGTCCAGCACATACCAAAGGGCTTTAGCGGCCCCATGGCCGAACACCTGGACCGCAAGTGCAAGCTGGCGGTAAAACATGCCCAGCAGGGCGACCGGGTGGCCCCCGGCCTGGTGCTGGTGGCCCCGGCGGGATACGACCTTACTTTCCGCAAAATTGCGGGCCGGCTCACGGTGCACCTGGACAAGGGGGACAAACCCGTGCCCCCCGGCGGGTTCCGCCCCTCGGTGGACGGGGTGATGAGCTCGGCGGCCCAGGTGGCGGGCGGGCGCACCCTGGGCGTGCTGCTCACCGGCATGGGCCGGGACGGTGCCCGGGGCATGCTGGCCATTAAACAACAGGGCGGGTATACCATCGCCCAGGACGAAAGCACCAGCGTGGTCTACGGCATGCCCAAAGCCGCCGCCGACCTGGGCGCCGCCGAAAAAATACTGCCCCTGCAAAACATTGCCGCGGAAATAACCCGTTTGGTCTAACCAGCTATCACCGTTGCCGGGTATTGAAAGATGTACCATTTTTCAACACCCGGCACCGAAGCCCGGTTTCAAACCTTGGCAAAAACCCATGGCGTCCTCTAAAGTTTATTTTTCTAATGCCGAATAATATAAATAAGAATCATTAACTACCCCAGAAGGCGGGTGAAAGCAATGCGCGTAACCCCCGGTAATCCCGGTGTAATAAACCTCTACAAATCGCAAAGCGAAAATAATAAAAACACCCGCGCCGGTAAAACATGTGCCAAACAGGACCGGGCCGAGATTTCCCCGGCGGGCCGGGAGCTGCAAACTTACCGGGCCGCTTTAAAACAACTGCCCGACGTGCGCCACCACCGGGTGAAGGAAATCAAGGAACGCATCCAAAACGGCACCTATGCGCCTTCAGCGGAAAAAATAGCCGAAGGTATCCTGCGGGAAGCTCGCCTGGATACCAAAGTATAAGGAGAAAACCCATGGCAAGGGAGAACCTTTTTTCACAATTGGAAAAAGTGCTGAGTCGCCAGCACGAGCTGGCCGGGCAAATGCTGGCGGCTGCCCGCCGGCAGAATGACGCGCTGCGCCGCAATGACATAACAATATTGACCCGGGCTGTTGACGAACTGGAACAGTTAAACGGCCCCATGCGGCAATTGGAAGAAGAACGGGAGGCACTGCAGGCCCGGCTGGCCGGCGCCCTGGCCCTTCCCCCCGGCGCGCCGCTGAAGGATATGGCCCCCAGCGCGCCGGGGGAATTGCCGGCCCGGCTTTCCGCCTTGCGCCGGGATATGCGTCTGCGCCTGGAAGAATTGCGGCAGCTTGCCGGTACCAATAAACTGCTCACCCACAATGCCCTGCGGGTGAACGCCACCATTTTGAACATATTCCGGCGTACCGGCGGAGCCACCTATAGCAACAGCGGCCAGGTGCAGGATTCCGGCCGGTCGCTTAACACATTAAATAAATCTGTGTAGTAAAATACCCTACATAAACGATAAAGTGAGGTTTTGCCCTATGCCCGGAACATTTTCCGGCATCGAAATTACCCGGCGGGCGCTCCAGGCCCACCAGATTTCCCTGGAAACCACCGGGCACAACATAGCTAACGCCAACACGCCCGGTTACTCCCGCCAGCAGGCCGTGCACACGGCTTCCGACCCCTACACAATGCCCGTGCCCTTAAATGAATTGACCGTGGGCCAGCTGGGCACCGGAGTGGAAATTAGCTTAATCAGGCGGATTCGAAATGATTACCTGGACGCCCAGGTACGTACCAGCACCTCCGCCCATAGTTACTGGGCCACCCAGGAGCAGGTGTTTGCCCGTATTGAATCAGTTTTTCCCGAACCCCTTACCCAGGGTATCGGGGACGCCATAACAAAGTTCTTCCGGGCCTGGCACGATTTGAACAACACCCCCGAGGATCCGGGGTGCAAAGCTGCCGTTGCCGAGCTGGGGGATGAACTGGCCAACTTGATGCGGGAATCATACGCGCAACTGGAAAATCTCAACCAAAACATCGTCAGGCTAAAAGACGACGGCAGCGGCAACAAGATAATCGACGGTGGCCAGCTTCAGGATCAGGTGGATACGGTAAATTACATGTTGAAACAGGTGCGCGACCTGACCGAAGGTATTAAGAGAGTTTACGCCTACGGTAACCAGCCCAACGATTTGCTGGACAAGCGGGACTTGCTGCTGGACAAGCTGGCGGAATACGTGCCCCTGGAAGTGATTAATAAAAACGATACCGGGGATATAGAATTAAAGATTTTTGGTCACGAGGTTGACTTCCGGAAAAAAGATGCTGATTATCCTGTGGTAACGTTGCAGTACAATGATAAAGGCGATACTAAAGCTGAAAATGATGTTATTGAGCTAACGGTGAAATCCATTACAGGCTCTGCCACATTTGCCCTGGAGGATTACGCGGATAATGCGCCGCCCAGAAGCAGTATTTTAGCTTTGGAAATGGCCAGGGGCAAAGTGCAGGAGTACCAGGAAAATTTGGAAGTATTATCAAAAGCCCTGAAGCTAATTATTAAAGAGCAGGAACCGTTTATAGAGGGCTCGGCTGTTAATAATTTTTTTGCGGGTAGTCTGGGAGGGGCAAATGAATTCAGAGTCAACCCAAAAATCATGGCCGATCCCACCCTTATTGACGGTGAAAAAGCCCTGGATGTAGCCCGGCTTTACAACATAGGTATGGATGGAAGCATTGCCGGTGTCGACCTGCGCGGTGCCACCCTGTCCGAGTATTTTAATGCTATACTTTCGGACATAGGCACCAATTCCAGTACGGCCACCGACATGACGGAAAACCAGTACGCCGTCAACCAGCAAATCCAGTCGGTGCGGGATTCCGCCCAGGGGGTCAATCTGGACGAAGAACTGACCATGATGATTCAATACCAGTACGGCTACCAGGCTTCAGCCCGGGTGCTCACCACACTGGATGAGCTGCTGGATCACCTGATCAACCGGACGGCATAATACGGCAGGGGGGATGATAAAATGCGCATAACCAGCGGGATGATCACCCGGCATACCCAGAACTATATCCAGGACGGCATGCAGAGGATGGCCCGGTACCAGGAAATGATATCCACCACCAAAAAAATAATCCGGCTCAGCGATGACCCCACCGCCACCAGCCAGTTGCTTAATGTACGGTCCAACGTGGAAATGAACAAGCAATATATGCGCAATATCCAGGACGGCCTCAGTTACCTGTACGGTGCTGACACCGCCCTGGACACGGCGGGCAACATTATTAAAAAAGCCAAGGATTATGCCCTCCAGGCCGCCAACGATACATTAGACGATGACGACAGGAAGGCCGTAGCTGAGCAAATTGATAAATTAATAGATGAAATGAAAGACATCGCCAACACCGTTGTGGGCGGGGTGTATATATTTGCGGGTACAAGGAACAGTGACCCGCCCTTTAAGTTTGAGAGAAATGCTGACAACAAAATAACCATCACTTACCATGGCAATCTTGAAAATGTTTCCAGGGAAATATTGGATCAGACTGATTACCCCATCAACATTCCTTCAGTTTCAGTAACTGATTCCGCTTCGGGGTTATTTGGCCAAGTGGAGTATGACGATTCAGACCCACCTAAAGGAACAGTAACCGGTGGTGTGTTTAAAACACTAATTGATTTAAGGGACCGGTTAATGGACGACGATGAAGAAGGCCTCCAACAATCCATAGGCGAGCTGGAAGCCCAGCACGACCACATTCTGCGCTACCGGGTGCAGGTGGGTGCCCGTACCAACCACTTTGAGTCTGTGCGGGATCAATTGCAGGACCAGGAGCTCAGGCTTACCCAGGTGATCAGTAACCTGGAGGATGCCGATATGGCCAGGGTATCCGTGGATTTGGCCCAGCAAAGACTGGTTTACCAGTCTTCCCTGGCGTCGGCGTCCCAGATTTTGCAAATATCCTTGCTTCATTTTTTAAGATAAATTATTATAAGTACAAGAACAATTTTCCTGCGGGGAGGTGTAATCGATGAAAATCGGTGCCGGAGGGTTACAATCCCAACTGATGGAAGACGCGATAAAAATACGCCAGGTGGACCCTTCCCGGAACAAACCCGGTCAGGATAACCATATTCCCTTTGACCCGCTGCAGGGCCGGAAAAAAGCGGGGCAAGAGTTGCACCCGCCTTTAAACGAACCCGCCAAAGGAGCGGCGGCGGATAATTTCAGTGAACACATGCGTCCAACTGTGGAACCCGAACCGTCGACGCCTGGCGGCGCGCCGCCTGCATATCAATCCCTTGGCATGTTTGTAGATGTATATATCTGAACATGCTAACAAAATAAAACATACCAACCAGGGTGACCCAAAGGGTCACCTAAAATTTTACCTTTTACAGAGGAGATACAGCTATGAAAGTGCAAACCACCCGTTTCGGTACGGTGGAAATAGACGAGGGCAAAATTATTGCCTTCCCCAAAGGTATTCCCGGCTTTGAACAGCTGCGGCGTTTTTTTATACTTCCCGTGGAAGGCAATGAAAACATCCGGTGGCTGCAAGCCGTGGACGAGCCCGCCGTGGCCCTTTTGGTAATTGACCCCTTTGTTTACTTTAAAGGCTATTCCTGTGACGTGCCCGATCATATCGCCAAAGAGCTGGGCATCAAAGAACCCGCCGAGGCACTGGTGTTGGCCACCGTCACCGTGCCCCCCGGCAACCCCGCCGCCACCACCGCCAACCTGCTGGCCCCCATTGTCATCAACACCCGGCTGCATAAAGGCAGGCAGGTTATTTTAAGCGGCTCTCCATACACCACCAAACACCGGCTCTTCCGGGAAGTGCCCACCCCGGAGGCTAAAGGCAGTTCCGGTAAAACAGCCGGGGTAGCCGAAAAAAACATACCCCCCGCTGCTAAAAAGGTGTCCGGCAAAGGGGGAGTCTGATATGCTGGTGCTCTCCCGCAAAAAGAACCAGGGGATTATGCTGGGGGATGATATCAAAATTGCAGTTCTGGAGATCAAAGACGATATCGTCAAGATAGGAATCGAGGCTCCCAGGTGTGTAACCATCCTGCGCAGCGAGCTGTACCAAGCGGTGCGGGAGGAAAATACCACCGCCGTGGCCAGTGACGGTAACGTGGTGGAGTTGCTGAAAGATTTTTTTGCCGGGCAGGGGAAAAAGGGCTAAAGTTTATGGTTTAATTGACGAATATTAGGGATAGGAAGGTTTCCAAATATCCCAGTGGTGGCCACCCGAGGATATTAAAAATTTTGCATGGATGCAGTAAAAACATTCAGGGAGGAATGTAAATAATGATTATTAACCACAACATTGCTGCGCTGAACACGTATCGTCAGTTGAGCAACAACAACGCCATCGGCGCAAAGTCGCTGGAGAAGCTGTCCTCGGGCCTGCGCATCAACCGGGCCGGGGACGACGCCGCTGGCCTGGCCATCAGCGAGAAGATGCGCGGTCAGATCCGGGGCTTGGATCAGGCAGCTAGAAACGCGCAGGATGCTATTTCTATGATACAGACTGCTGAAGGTGCATTAAATGAAACTCACAGCATACTGCAACGTATGCGTGAACTAGCTGTTCAAGCAGCTAACGATACCGCTACTCAAACTGATAGAAATGAGATCCAGAAAGAAGTTGACCAGCTTGCAAAAGAAATAACCAGAATCTCTAATACAACAGAGTTTAACACTAAAAACCTGCTTGGTGGGGGCTTAAATGCTACGTACCATATAGGAGCAAATCAGGGCCAAGAGATAACGCTCTCTGTTAATGCCATGGATGCTTATACGTTGGGGGTAGCTTCCGCACAGAACCAGCTTGGAGCTTTTGTTGCTGGTGCTACCGGTTTAACAGCAAGTGCATTTAGTAATGAAGGTCTTGGTAGGGGACTTAGTGCTCAAACGTATACTATAGCTGTAACCCACAATGCTGCTAGCACCTCAGAGATTTCTGATACAGTAACTGGAGGTGCTGATATTTCTGGAACTTATACTGGTGATCGTAATGAAACAGTCATATTTAAAGTTACAGGGGTTTCCAGCAACCAAGTAACTGCAGTTGAGTATTCTACTGATGGAGGAACGAGTTGGGCTGGAATAACTGTTACAGGTGGTTCAGGTAGCAGTACAGTAACTTACAAAGGAACAACAATTACATTTACTGATGATGCCAGCAACGCTGTGGGGCAAAGCGCAACCTACCAATTAAATGCTCGAAATGATTCAATCCAACTTAAAGATAGCGGTGATACAAACATTGGTTCTGCAGTAACTGTATATGCTGATATGACTAGTGTTACTATTGGTGATGCAGCAACCGGTCGTACAATGCTAATATCTTCAACTAGTTTAGGCGATTTGACTTCAGGTACCGCCACTCAGGCAGTAACCCAACAAGCATCATCAGCTGCTACCTTTAATAATGATGGCAGTTTTGCCAGCCAAGCTGTTGCTGTTGCGGGAGTTGATGTAAGCAGCCAGGCTGCGGCCAACACAGCTATTACAACTATAAATAATGCTATTGAGAGGGTTTCTGCCGAACGCTCCAAACTTGGTGCATATCAAAACCGATTGGAGCACACCATTAATAACCTTGGTACTGCTTCTGAAAACCTTTCAGCTTCCGAATCCCGCATCCGCGACGTTGATTATGCCAAAGCAGCTTAAGCTGCCAGGGCACAGTCGTCCTGGCTGGTAACGGTCAGGAGTACCACTGGGTGAATTGCTGGAAAACCCTGAGAGCCCTTCATACCACAACGCAGCCGGAAACGGCAGACGTGAAGGTCGAAAAAATGAAGGGATTGGGCAATCAGCAGCCAAGCCCCTGTGCCGAAAGGCTGGGGAAGGTTCAACGACTAGGGCATACCACCTGCGGCCGCCCCAAGCGGTACGGTGATGAAGCCCGTAGGGCGCGCAAAAAAGCGCTCGAAGTGCCCGGCCCCGCACAGGCTCGTAAGAGCGCTGCGGGTGAAGATATAGTCTGGTCAACAGGGAAACCTGTTGTGGCGACGATGGCCAAAGAAATGATGGAATTCACCAAGATGAACATCCTCTCCCAGGCTGCCCAGGCCATGCTGGCCCAGGCCAACCAGCAGCCCCAGGGCGTACTCCAGCTCCTGCGGTAATTGCTGTCAAACACAACAACAAAGGGGTCTCAGGCACGTCCTGGGGCCTCTTTTACCTATATCTAATTCTACAAATTAGGACAGTGACACAATTAGGAAATTATATTATGTCGTAAATCAATATCATAGTGTTAAGGACGATTATCATGTTAGCTTTAATGCATAATATTCCGGCCATTAATACATACAGAAATAAAAACCTTGCTACCACAAAGGTAGTGAAAACAATAGAAAAACTGTCCAGCGGATTGCGTATTAATAAGGCCGCTGACGATGCCGCCGGCTTAGCTATTTCCCAAAAGATGAGAGCCCAAATTAGGGGACTGGATCGGGCACAAAGGAATGTCCAGGATGGAATCTCACTTATTCAAACCGCAGAGGGCGGTTTAAACAATATATTAGAACCGCCTCTGCATAGGCTGCGCCAATTGGCCGTACAAGCTGCAAATGGGATCTTGTCTAAGCAAGATATTGAAAAAATCCAGTTGGAGATTGATGAAATAAAAAAGGAAATAAACAATATTGCTAACAATACCCATTTCAACTCCATAACATTGCTGGATGGCTCACTTTCCGGTTTTTCGACTATTACCCGATCAATCATTGTGGGATCCAAGGAAATAACACCTGCCGCAAGTGCCTCTGTGTCGGGAAATGCCGACCTCTCCGGGGGATTGACCATCACAAAAGATGTAAACGATACACTAACCTTTAAAGTTGACGGAGTTGGAATGTCCATAACTTTAGATGCTGGCACATATACACTTACAAACTTGCTTACGGAGATTAACAGCAAGCTTAGTTCCATAAATTCAGGGGTGACAGCCTCTTACCAGAATAGTAAACTGGTTTTAACTGTTAATGAAGCTGGTAACCATACAATAAGTGATATTGCCGGAAACGCTGTTACATCCTTGTTTATCAACAAAGTATTGGGAGATATTACGGATTTATATGCCTTTGGTTGGACGGATGTATATCCCTCAGTAACAATTGAAGAGGGTGTTAACGATACTTTAACATTCACCGCTGATGGCGTAGATTACAGTTTGAAACTGGCACCCGGAACATATTCAACGATCACAACGGGTGACGCATCAAAATCTCCCTTAGCCGCTGCCCTTGATGACGCTGCTAATAAAGCGGGTGCGCCGGTATATACAAGGATATGGGGAGTACACGGGGATCCTGATGACCCCAGAAGAGTTATCGAGTTTATTAAAAAAGGCATAATAGGGCCCCAAGCCATAGGTAATTTTGGAGGTAACGCAAAGGAAACTTTATTTGCCAGGATGAACCCTGACAGGAATTTTGGTGTAGATGGTATAGATTCCTCAAATATGATAGAAGGTGAAGGCACTTATACCGAAACAAAAATCACAGGTAGTGTAGATCTTTCGGCTGGTTTAATAGTCACAGCCGGGCAGAATGATTCCTTGATTCTTACAGTAGATGGTATGTTAAAGTCCATAAACTTGACTCCAGGAGATTATAATCAAGCCGGTTTACTTGCGGAGATCAACGATAAATTACTTACAGCCGGTGCAGGAATAACAGCTTCGTACGAGAATGATAAACTGGTTTTAACTCACGCTGCGGCTGGTGATATTGAAATAATCGCCGGGAACGCCATTAACTCGTTATTTATACCAAAAATCAACGGCACTAATGCAGTAATTGAAAATATCTACGGCACTATTGAGGAAATGGTCCAGGATCCCGGCAAAGTAGTCAATATCCAGGTGGGTAGCAATGCAGGTCAGTCATTTTTAATCACTATATCTGATGCCTCCACAGCTAATTTGGGAATTGACGATGTTACAGTGGAATCTTCCGAAACGGCAAATGAGGCCATTGTTAAGATAGATAATGCAATACGTAAGATTACATCTGAATGCTCAAGATTAGGAGCTTACCAAAACCGTTTAGAACACATTATCAACAACCTGGGCACATCGACCGAGAACCTGACCGCCGCCGAGTCCCGCATCCGCGATGTGGACATGGCCAGGGAAATGATGGAATTCACCAAGATGAACATCCTCTCCCAGAGCGCCCAGGCCATGCTGGCCCAGGCTAACCAGATGCCCCAGGGCGTGCTGCAGCTCCTGCGGTAATTGCTGTCAAAGACAACAACAAAGGGGCCCTAAGGCCTCTTTTTACAAAGCTGAAATAAAAAGAAAGCTGAAATAAAAAGGTTTTATATGTCCGGTATATAAGAACAGGCTTTTAGTTTGGGGGTCATTAATATGAATTATAGAAACTCAAGCCTATGTGGCAAAGCTTATGTAACCAACGATAAACATACTCGCGAAAAGTATAGTGAGTTTGCTGAGTATATTAAAACTCATGGTCTTGATCCCGATTCCCATTTTGTAAATAATAATATATTTCTAAATTGCTTTTTACTTGACATAGGCACAGCTATGATAAGTGAACAGGACAGGTTTGTAAGAATTGCCAGGTGGTGTGTTGGCGCGAATGGGGAGAATTTTGCCCCGGATCCCAAACTAACAAAGGCAGGAAGGTTAAATCCCAAAGGGGTAGTATACCTGTACCTAAGTAACGATAAGCACACAGCAATTAGCGAAACAAAAATCAAAAAAGGTGAACGATTTTGTATAGGAGTATTCAGGCCCAAGGTAAACCTTCGAATTTTAGACTTTTGTTGCGATAGAGAGACTGAAAGGGAAAAACCTAATAGTTTCAGATTGGTAGTCGATAAAGGATTTTCGAAACCTATTCAGGCCGGTGATGATGAAAAAGAATACATGCCTACTCAGTTTTTAGCAAAATATATTAAAGGCAAAGGTTTTGATGGTGTAAAGTATAGCAGTGCAGCATGTGAAGGCGGGTATAATGTGTGTCTGTTTGCAACGAGTAATGTGGATCTTGTTTGTTTTGAATGTAAGTACTGTGAATGTAGAGAATGTAAAAAGTTTTGTGTAAATAGTAATAAATGCAAATAAAGGAGATGACCATTTATGCAAAACTGTAGAAGACCTCATTGTTTGTCGTTCATTGATAACCGACAATAGCGGTTATCAATGAACGACAAATAAGGTTGTCAACAAGTTAGGCACTTCCGCTAATGGCGGGGGTTATTTTATCAAAGTACCGGAAAGCCCACCTAAATGATGGGCTATGTAGGTACCGGTTTACTCTAAAGTAAGTCTGCCATTTTTGTGTTGATATAGGTTTAGCTAAATGCCCTTTTCAGCAGCCAAAGACTAGCCACCAGCTCTTGTGGGTAAACATGAAAACCCGGCGGTATTCCAGGTTCTCTAAAAAAGGTTGCCCTCATGATAACGGCCAGGGACAGTTCTTGCGGTAGACTGTTTAGTGCTCGAGAAAGTTTTCGGGCCTGGCTTGCGCCATTCCCAAAAACTTCCTAAAAGGGACAGTCCCTCATTTGGGTAACACATTAGCGAGCTAAAGGGTAGGGCTTAGAAGAAGAATGCCCGGATTAAAACATTAGCATGCTAAATTGCTTTTTCATCTAAATAGACATAAACATGGCATCTAAATACTCTTGTAGTCTATTATCTTTGTTGAAATGAAGAATATATAGTGGACTAGCATATTAACATAATGAGTCGGATAATTGAACTACTGGAAACCTGTCTGGAGGAACTGGAACACGCCAAGTCCAAGATAAACGAGGATAACTTTGAAAACGGGATAATCACGCCGCATAATATGGTAGATGGGTATTACCGGGCTGAACTATTTCTCCAGTCACTAATGAAAAACCTTCCAACCAATCAAATATCACTCATAGATTAAGCCCCCCGTAACTCTTTTGATTTGGTTACGTTAGCCTGTGAACATGGGGATAGTGCTAAAGCTTTAGAAATAATGCAGTTTAGCGTGTTACCCAACTTCAAGAAGTGGCAGGCAGAGCTGAACCAGTGCTTTGCCGCACATAGTATCTATAACCATTGATATTGTATAAGTTTATTAAACGTAAAGTGAAAGCTGTGTAACCTATTTCCAAGAGGGACTTCAGCTATGATAATCAACCACAACATTGCCGCGCAGACCGCTTTACAGAAACATAGCCATAGCCGGCAACATGGTCACCTGAGCCATAGAAAGACTATCTTCGGGCCTCAGAATAAACCGTGCTTTAGACGATCCCGCCTGACTGGCCATCAGCGAGAGGATGCGGGCACAGATCAGAGGCCTGCAGCAGGCCAGCCGTAATGTCCAGGATGGTATCTCCATGATCCAAACCGCCGAGGGTGCTTTTAACGAGACCCACGCCATGATTCAGCGTATCAGGGAACTTGTGATACAGGGGCATAACGGAACATTAAGCGATGCCGACAGAAGAACTATTCAGCAAGAAATTGACCAGCTAATCGAGGAAATCGGGGGAATATCCAACAGAACAGAATTCAACACCAGGAAGCTCCTGGACGGTAGCTGTGGCACCGGCGCGGGCAAGGGGCTTTGGCTTCAACTGGGAGCCAATGCCGGGCAGGGAATGTACATACAATTTAGCAATATGAGCGCCGACATTTTGGGGGCCGGTGCAGACCCGGATTTCGCCTTAAGTGGGGTCAATATACTGGCTAACTCCTATGATGACAACATGGCCGTTGTCGATCAGGCCCTTGCGGACGTTTCCCGCGAGAGAGGTAGGATGGGTGCTTACATAAACCGCCTTGAGCACACCATCAATAACATGGACACCACCGTCGAAAACCTGATTGCCGCCGAGTCCAGGATCAGGGATGCGGACATGGCCAGAGAAATGATGGCGCTGGCAAAGTACAGCATTCTCCAACAGGTCGCCATGGCCATGTTAGTTCAGGCCAATCAGCAGGCGAAAAGTGTCCTGTGGCTTTTGATGCAGCATGACAATGGCCCTTGATGTATAAAACAATCAACTTATTACAGCATAACAGCAAAGGAGCTTAAATTATGAGAAAAGCAGTTAGTATAATAACTCTTATTTTATTGTCAACGTTGCTGTTTACCGGCTGTGGTGCCGGCAATGAAAGCGAAGCACTAACCGCACCTGAGAACGAAATGAGTTTTGCCGAATTTAAAGCGCTAAGGGTGGAAACCCCCACTGAATTTCACGTATTAGTCAAACTAAGCGATTACTATAACTATGAGTTTAGGGATGGAAGAGAAAACTATTATTCGTTTATGATTTACGAAACAGATGGGACCCTTACCAATCTAGCCGGATTCCTGTCCAAAGACAACCCCATGGCTAAACAGGTATTTGATACTGTCAAAGATGGTGAAGATTATCCTATGACACTTAAAATAGGCTTCATTGAAGGTGGATACGATAAATCTGACTGCGTCCTTATTACCGATATTCTAAGCATCGGCCAGTGGTCGGAATAGTTTAAAACAGGATCACGTTGGAGTGATAAACAGATAATGACAAACGAAGATTACCTTCGGCAGCAGCTGGAATGGGTCAAATACAGAGCGAAAGCCTTGGAAGAAATCGAAGCCAAGCTGCAGGAAATGCGGTCCTTGGCCACGTACGCCAGGGATAGCTGCATAAGCCGGGATATGGCCCGGGAGTTCAATGCCAGGCTGCAAGTACTGCAGCAGGAAATAATTGCACTTGACGAGCAAACCAGGGTATGCTGGATGGACTGCCAGTAATGCTCATGCTCACAAAACACAGTAGTACATAACAACCGACGGGAACGGAGGCGACACGAGTGGACATAGCCGCGCTATCAATAATCATGAACCAGGTCCAGCTGAAGCAGGACGCGGGTATTGCCATGCTGAGGAAAGCCATGGACGCGGCGGAAAAAGGCGGCAGTCTGGTGAACCAGATGCTGGATAAAGTGAACGAAGGGCATACCGTAACCCAGGTGAAACTGCCTCACCTGGGCAATAATATCGATATATTCGTATAGCCTGCCCTTATTGCTAACAAGAATATCAGCACCGCCTGTTTTGGCAACCACAGAAAACCGCGTACGGCGCTTTTAAAGGCTTTACAATCGTTGTTAGCTATATTCAGCTATATTTCCCTTTAGCCAGCTAATCAAACCGCAAATAAGGGTATTCTTGCGCGTTTATAGTTATTCTATATTTAGCCATCCTTTTGAATCTGGTATAATAAGGGCAAGGAAACCTGCTGCCGAAAGGGGCGTTGTTTTGGGAAGATGAAACGCATCAACCGGACCAACGATTACCTGTTCAAAAGGATATTCGGCTCCGAAGAAGGCAAAGATGCACTCATAAGTTTTCTAAACGCAGTGCTGAAACCACCGCCGGGACAGGAATTAACATCGGTGGAGTTACTGGACCGGGAGCTGGACCCCAAATACCTGCTGGATAAAGCCGCCAGGCTTGACATCCTGGCCAAAACAGCTACCGGAGCATTAGTAAACATAGAAGTACAGGTAGTAAACAAATACAATATCGACAAAAGGACCCTGTTCTACTGGGCGGGTCTTTACTACGGCCAACTGGGCAGCGGCGAAGACTTTATCTATCTCAGGAAGACTATCACCATCAACATACTTGGTTTCAACTGGTTTGAAGATGCCGGTAAATACCACTACACTTTTCACATTAGGGAAGACCAAACAGGCGAGTTATTGAACGACGACCTGGAAATTCATTTCCTGGAACTGAGGAAGATTGCCGGGCTGAAGCGCAAGCCGCAAAATGACCTGGAAGAATGGCTGCTATACTTTAACAACATTCAGGGTGAAGAAATGGAGGAAATCGCCATGGGCAACCCGGGAATTCGCAAAGCTTTGACCATAGAGCAGATCTTCTTGAAGGACAAGAAAGAGCGCAGGCTATACGAGCTCAGGGAAAAGGCTGTCAGGGACGAAATATCCATGCTGGCCGGCGCAAGGGCCGAAGGCAGAGCTGAAGGTAAAGCAGAGGGCAGGGCTGATGCCATCTGCATGTTTCTTGATGTAAGGTTTGGCGAAGCTTCACAAGGGTTACAAAGAAAGGTAAGGTACATCAGCAAATTAGAGATTTTGGACAGAATTATCAACCGGATTTATACCGCCGCATCGCTGGATGATGCCGAGGCCATCATAGATAACGCCACAAAGTAAAACAGTGATATCGTATAACTATTAACGTAAAGTGAAAGCTGCGTACAGCTACTTCCAAGAGGGACTTCAGCCATGATAATAAACCATAACATTGCCGCGCTGACCGCTTATAGAAACATGATCATAGCCGGCAACATGGTCACCAGAGCCATAGAAAGGCTTTCTTCAGGCCTCAGAATAAACCGGGCCGCGGACGACCCCGCTGGCCTTGCCATCAGCGAAAGGATGCGGGCACAAATCAGGGGCCTGCGACAGGCCAGCCGCAATGCCCAGGATGGTATCTCCATGATCCAAACCGCCGAGGGTGCTTTAAACGAAACCCACGCCATGATTCAGCGCATCAGGGAACTGGTAATACAGGGGCACAACGGAACATTAAGCGATGCCGACAGAAGAGCTATCCAGCAAGAAATCGACCAGCTGATTGAAGAAATCGGGGGAATATCGAACAGGACGGAATTCAACACCAGGAAGCTCCTGGACGGCAGCTGTGACTCCGGCGCGGGCAAGGGGCTTTGGCTTCAGATAGGGGCCAATGCCGGGCAGGGAATGTACATACAGTTTAGCAATATGAGAGCTGATACATTGGGTGCCGGTGCAGGCACTGGTTTCGCCCTAAGCGGAGTCAATATACTAGCCAACTCCTATGACGACAACATAGCCGTTGTCGATCAGGCCCTCGGGGACGTTTCCCGGGAGCGGGGCAGGATGGGTGCTTACATAAACCGCCTTGAGCACACCATCAACAACCTGGATACCACCGCCGAAAACCTGATCGCCGCCGAGTCCAGGATCAGGGATGCGGACATGGCCAGGGAGATAATGGCGCTGGTCAAGTACAGCATACTCCAGCAGGTGGCCATGGCCATGTTGGTTCAGGCCAACCAGCAAGCGAAAAGCGTCCTGTGGCTTTTGAAGCAGCATGACAATTATTACTGATATTATATGGGCTTATTTGCCGGTATAACCCCGCAGCATTGGTTCTACCCGGGATTTCTCCTGCATGACACCTTTATGTAATCCGCTTAATAAGGTAATAAACTACGCTGGCGGGAACTGCATGAAACACTATGCTTGGTAAAAATCGATGTTTAAGGCTCATTACATACCCGTTTACTGGTGTACGTACTAAAAAAACTGGCTATAAAAAAGGGCTTTGTCTGGTCGCAGAAGATTATTATTGACGCATACCAGATTTTCCACTGTTTCCAGCAATGACAATATATTCGATAAAAGATTGATTTCTTGAAACCCGGTTTAATACATTTTTTGTAGGTAGTTTTTTTAACTTAGGAAGATTAATTGAAGAAAAACATTAGTAGGGATAATTGGAGGAAGTTGTTGGAATGTCAAGGCCAGGTGGGATCAATTTTGATACTGATGATGCAAATTTTAATGTGCTACGAATTAATCTGTCAAATAAGACCGCATTTCTACTAGAAAATATAACAAACTACGTCAAGAAAAAATATCCACAACTAAATCGTGCCACTGGTAGCTGGTATATTAACTACGGTTTTGACAAAAGGATAATATTTTTTTAAATTGAACCCGACCCTCGGAATGACTGTGTCTACATAACAATACATGGTGAAGATTATCCTCAATTAACTGATGAATCTAGATTACGTGTATTATTAAAACCACCGGGCTTACCGCCTGGAAACTGGAAGTGCCAGGCAACAGTAAAAAATAACTCTGACTTAAAGTGGGTTTATAGACTTATTGATGAAGTTTATAATCTAGTTATCAAACGCTATTATAAGTGAGCACTTAAACATCGGGACAGTCATGTATAATAAATTGACATTTCTTAAATTTATTTCCAATAAGGGAGGCAGGACAAGGATGCTGACATGGCCAAAGAAGCGATGTTAAATAAAATTTACAGGAATGACTTAACAGGAAAGTGAGAAAAGATGTCAAAAAACTATGAAATGACTATAGATGGACATCCAAACATATATAACAATATGTCATCAAGAAAATTGAATATATACTTTTCCGAACCAGATAAAGGGGTTAATCAAGAGACGGGACTTTTACTTTTTATTCCTGGTTTTGGTGCCCATGCTAACTCAAATGTTTACAAAAAAATGCGTTCAGTTTTTGCCGACAAGTATAATGTGATTACCATACAATGCGATTATTTTGGGTGGGAGTTTATGCAATATGATCACCTGCAGGAGACACCTGAAAACTTTAATGATATGGGCATAATGCAAGCACTTGATAATATTACGGCTGTTACGCTTATTGTGGAAATTATTAAAGATAATAACTTAACATTTGACGCTGGTAAAGTTATAGCTTATGGGCATTCGCATGGTGCATATTTAGCATATTTATGTAATGCTTTCGCTCCAGGTCTATTTTCGTTAATTGTTGATAATTCAGCATGGTTGTTCCCTGTTTATTTAAAATCCAAAAGATATCTACGCGTTAATGGAAGTATTTTTGTTTTTGATTACTTTGCTAAATATTTTATAAAAGATTTTGAAATACTATACTTGCCAATTTTATATAAAAATTTTAAAAACCAATGTATTATACACTCTTTTCATGGTGATAACGATAATTTAATTTCTTTAAAAGATAAAAGAAATTTTTGCTTACCACTTAAGCGATGTTTTTTGCATGAAATAACATCTGAAAATATTGATAATAAAATTTTTAAATCCAATACTCATGGGCTTGATGCAGATTTTTTATTGATGTTCGATTACTTAATTAATAATTATAATATTAGATTTAGACGTAAACATACACTATCAGTTTCCAACCGTAGAATAGAAACTAAATATTACAATTATTTATTCGATTATGCTAGCTCCCTACCTGTTTTAAAGAGGAGATAGAAACCAGTAAAAAGAACAAAAAAGAGCGCAGGCTATACGAGCCCAGGGAAAAAGCTGTCAGGGACGAAATCTCTATGCTGGCCGGTGCAAGGGCTGAAGGGAGAGCTGAAGGTAAAGCAGAGGGTAGAGCCGATGCCATCTGTATAATTTCTTGATGTTGGATTTGGTGAAGCTTCACAAGGGTTACAAAGAAAGGTAAGGTCCATCAGCAAATTATGAGTCTTGGACAGAATTATCAACCAGATTTATACTGCCGCATCACTGGATGATGCTGAAGCTATCATAGATAATGCCATAACCCGTTAGGAATGTAATATAACTATAAACGGGGGGTAACACGAGTACAAACTGCCTAAATTGGGTCACCTTCATATAGCTTGCCTTTATTGCTAGCAATAATAGCACCGCCTGTTTTGGCAGCCACAGAAAACCGCGTACGACACTTTTAAAGGCCCTATAATCGTTTTTAGTTATATTCAGCTATGTTTCCCTTAGCTGGCTAATTAAAGTGCAAATAAGGGCATTCTTGCGCGTTGATAGTTATTCTATATTTAGCCATCCTTTTGAATCTGGTATAATAAGGGCAAGGAAACCTGTTGCCGAAGGGGGCGCTGTTTTGGTGGTAATAAAACGCATCAACCGTACCAACGATTACCTGTTCAAAAGGATATTCGGCTCCGAAGAGGGCGCTGAAACCACCGCCGGGACAGGAATTAACATCGGTGGAGTTACTGGACCGGGAGCTGGACCCCAAATACCTGCTGGATAAAGCCGCCAGGCTTGACATCCTGGCCAAAACAGCTACCGGAGCATTAGTAAACATAGAAGTACAGGTAGTAAACAAATACAATATCGACAAAAGGACCCTGTTCTACTGGGCGGGTCTTTACTACGGCCAACTGGGCAGCGGCGAAGACTTTATCCACCTCAGAAAGACCATCACCATCAACATACTCGGTTTCAACTGGTTTGCAGATGCCGGTAAATACCACTACACTTTTCACATCAGGGAAGACCAAACAGGCGAGTTATTGAACGACGACCTGGAAATTCATTTCCTGGAACTGAGAAAGATTGCCGGGCTGAAGCGCAAGCCGCAAAATGACCTGGAGGAATGGCTGCTATACTTTAACAACATTCAGGGTGAAGAAATGGAGGAAATCGCCATGGGCAACCCGGGAATTCGCAAAGCTTTGACCATAGAGCAGATCTTCTTGAAGGACAAGAAAGAGCGCAGGCTATACGAGCTCAGGGAAAAGGCTGTCAGGGACGAAATTTCCATGCTGGCCGGCGCAAGGGCCGAGGGCATGGCCGAAGGTGAGGCCAGGGGTATAGCCAAAGGTGAGGTTAAGGGCAGGGCCGATGCCATCTGCATGTTTCTTGATGTAAGGTTTGGCGAAGCTTCACAAGGGTTACAAAGAAAGGTAAGGTACATCAGCAAATTAGAGATTTTGGACAGAATTATCAACCGGATTTATACCGCCGCATCGCTGGATGATGCCGAGGCCATCATAGATAACGCCACAAAGTAAAACAGTGATATCGTATAACTATTAACGTAAAGTGAAAGCTGTGTAAACCTACTTCCAAGAGGGACTTCAGCCATGATAATCAATCACAACATTGCCGCGCTGACCGCATACAGAAACATGGTCATAGCCGGCAATATGGTCACCAGAGCCATAGAAAGGCTTTATTCTGGCCTCAGAATAAACCGGGCTGCAGACGACCCCGCTGGCCTTGCCATCAGCGAAAGGATACGGGCACAAATCAGGGGCCTGCGGCAGGCCAGCCGTAATGCCCAGGATGGTATCTCCATGATCCAGACCGCCGAGGGTGCTTTAAACGAGACCCACGCCATGATTCAGCGCATCAGGGAACTGGTGATACAGGGCACAACGGAACATTAAGCGATGCCGACAGAAGAGCCATCCAGCAAGAAATTGACCAGCTGATTGAAGAAATAGGAGGAATATCCAACAGGACGGAATTCAACACCAGGAAGCTCCTGGATGGCAGCTGTGACTCTGGCGTGGGCAAGGGGCTTTGGCTTCAGCTGGGGGCCAATGCCGGCCAGGGAATGTACATACAGTTTAGCAATATGAGCCCCGGTACACTGGGGGCCGGTGCAGGCACGTTTCGATACTTTCTATTTTTATGGCTGTAAAAGGGGGCGTCCGAACCCCTGCATAAAAAAACCTAAAAAAAACTACAGCTCACTGCAAAAAACTGATCAACTTACTGCATAAATTTAACCGAATAAACAGCGCATTGGAAATGTCCATGCCCTACAAGAAAAGATTCCCAAAAACACAACCGTAAATTCGCTGCCTAATTGATATTAGGCAGTGAGATGGATACCGGGGCCGGCTTGACCTAAATAAAACAGGTCAGGCTGGCTTCTTTGTGCCTGGCCGAAAGGAAAGAAAGAACTAATAAAGCAGGAATAATAAGCCGGTACTCAGAAAACAGGTGGCAATATGGTAAAATATAAATTAGGAAGGGTGAACGGAAGGCAAGATGCCCAAGATCGACATACCGGTAAAGAAACTCATCGAACTAAGACCGGCAGACTGGGCCAGATACATTCAACCAGGCTGCCGAGAAGAATGGGTAACGAACTTCAAGACCAGCTACACCCCCAAGAAAGAATCCAGACTGGACAGTATCCTGAAAATAAACGATCCCAATGGACCGTACCTGCTAAACTTAGAACCGATGGGCTATCGTGATAACGCCCTGCCGGCCAGGATGCTGCGCTACCGGAGTGATATCTGGGAGGCCACCCTGACGGAAGGAAAGGGCCTACCATCCATACGGCAAGTGGTAATATTCTTCTACCATGAAAACGACAACGGCCTGCACCGGTTACGGGACACATGGGACAAGGGAATACTGGAATACGCCTACGAAGTAATCAGAGTGTGGGAACAGCGCAGGCAGCCGGTGATAACGGCGAAACTGGTAGGGCTCTACCCCCTGCTGCCCCTGATGAAAGGTGAAAACGAACAAGAGACACCGGAACAGGCCCTAAAAGAATGCATGAGCGTAGTGCAGGAAGTGGAAGACAAATCACTGCAACTGGACCTGCTGGCGGTAATGGCCATAATGGCTGGCGGCAGGTTCCCGGAGAAACTGGTACTGTCAATGATAAGGAGGGAAATGGTAATGGAATCGCCTATCTTCCAGGAATGGGTTAAAGAAGAAAGAGCGGAGGCTGAGGCCAGGGGTGAGGCCAGGGGCAGGATAAAAGGTAAAGCAGAGGGTAAAGCTGAGGGTAAAGTAGAAGCCATCTGCAAATACCTTGAAGTCAGGTTTGGCCCGGCATCAGCGGAACTGCAGCGGCAGGTGAGAAACATTTCCAGCCTGGACGAACTAAACCGGATAATAAACAACATATACACCACCGGAACGGTTGAAGAAGCCCGAGCGGTTGTGCTGGGAACAAGAAACTAAAGAGAATAAATAGAACCTACTCAAAGGGCCGGTCACCGAAACAATTGGTGACTGGCCCTTTTTTGCATTATTGTAAGGAGAAATCAAAATGCCGGGAAATGTAGGAATGAAATGACCCGGTTTAGAATTAAAACAGCCAAAACATAACACCCTGTCACCCTGGCTGCCGGCATGATATAATTAATACCAACAAGGGAAGTGAACAAATTGTCAGACCGAACTGAATTGGAAACAGTACCACCCCACCACCCGCACGACAAGGGATACAGACAGCTGCTAAACAACAAGAGAACCTTTTTGGAACTGCTGCAGACCTTCGTACTGGAAGGCTGGGTGCGGGAAATAAAAGAGGACGACCTGACGCTGGTTAATAAAACTTATGTACAGCAGGACTTCAGCGACAAAGAAGCAGACATCGTGTACAGGACGCGGCTGGGCGGTACCGAAGTAATCTTCTACGTGCTCCTGGAACTGCAATCCACCGTGGACCATACCATGCCATTTAGATTACTGCAATACATGGTTGAGATATGGCGGGACGTGTACAAAAACACACCCGAAAAAGAGCGTAAACGGAAGAACTTCAGGCTGCCGCCCATTGTCCCCGCTGTGCTGTACAACGGCAAAAGGGGCTGGACGGCCTGCAGGAGCTTCAGGGATTACCAGTCAGGGCAAGAGCATTTCCCCGGCAACCTGCTGGACTTCACATACATCCTGTTCGACGTTGTACGCTACAGCGAGGAAGACCTGCACCGGGCCGCCAACATGGTGTCAAGCGTGTTCTACCTGGATCAGACCGTTGACCCCAGTGAACTGGTAGACCGGCTCAAAAAACTGGCCGGCGTAATGAAAGAAATGGACCCGGAACAATTTCGCCAGATAATAGTATGGCTGCGTAACGTAATCAAACGTAAACTGCCAAAACCGCTGCAAAATGAAATAGACCGCGTGCTGGATGAAACCGAACTGCTGGAGGTGGAAAAAATGATCACCAACATTGAGCGTACGCTGGATGAGATGCAAAAGGCAGCTGAAGCAAGGGGTATGGAAAAAGGCCGAATGAAAGGCAAAGTTGAAGGTAAACTTGAAGGTAAACTTGAAGGTAAAGTTGAAACAGCCAGGGCGGCACTGATGGAAGGACTAAATGTTGAAATTGTAAGCAAAATAACCGGGCTAACGCTGGAAACTGTGCTGGAATTAAAGAAGGAACTGGAAAACTAATAATAAATGACCCTTACCTACAATAAAACGGGTACTGAGAAAATTAGTAAAACCTTCTCAATGGGCCGGTCACCGAAACAATTGGTGACTGGCCCTTTTTTGCATCAAAGGAGCTGATGCCAATTGCCCACAAGCGGTCCCCTAACAGAAGAACAACAGGAAATCCTGAAAGCCTACGAACAATCACTCATCGACGACGGTAAAGCCACCAGGACAATCCAGTCATACCTGAGTGACCATACCTGAGTGACATAGAGAAATTCCTTCACCACCTGAACCAAAAACCACTGAGCGAAACTAGCCGTGCTGATGCCACATCCTTCTTCTCAGACCTGGTCTTCCAGGGCTTCAAACCCGCCACAGTAAACAAAGCCGTCAACTCCCTCAGCTGCTTTGCCCAGTACCTGCAGGACCGGGGCATCATACCTGATAATCACAAAATAGTGGAACCCAAAAAAGACCGCATTAAGATTGCCGCAGGCTCGGAAAAAGAAGTTTCCGTACTAAACGAGCAGGACCTAAACAACCTGCTGGCCCTGGCCAACAATCCCGCCCAAATGTCGCAAAGGAACCAGCTGATCATCCACCTGCTGCTGTACACCGGGGTCAGGGTCAGCGAACTGGTAAACATCCGCATCAAAGACATCGACTTTGTGCTAAACACCCTGCTGGTACGCGGTAAAGGCAACAAACTGCGGGAAATACCATTAAAACAAGAACTGGCCGAAAAAATCAAAGCCTACCTCCGGGGCGAAAGAGCTACGAGCAAATTCGCCAAAAGCGAATACCTCCTGGTCAGCCAGCGCTCCGAAAAACTACACCGGGACGCCATAAACACCCTGCTTAAACAAATCTCCAAACAGCTGGGCATCCACCTGCACCCCCACAAATTCCGCCACACCTTCTGCACAAAACTGGTTCAAAAGGGCGTTCCCCTTTCCACCGTAGCCAAATTAGCCGGTCATGCCGTAGTTGAAACCACGGCCAAATTCTACGTCTCCACCAGCCGGCGGGATAAAGCAGCTGCCATAGCATTACTCTAGCATGGCACCAAAAGTGAAAAAACGCAACAAAACAAATCACAAACATATATTCTTTTTATGATCCTGTAGGATTAACCTTACTAAAACGTTCAGGAAAGGAATGATTTGATGCGCGTAATCAAAACCATGGCTGATATATCATTGCTACGAAAAGCCGGTGCCTTAAACCCGGAACTAATAGACGAAGTTGAAAAGCAGCTAAAAGAAGTCTTTCAAAACCTGGGTGGAGATGATTTGGGCAACTTCAGTCTAAAGGACGTTGGCCCGATAGTTGTCCTGGAGGCCGGTGACAATGTCCGTGATCTGGCAGAGATTGGCCTGAATCCAAAAGATGGCGGTCTACTTGGAGCCCCACCGGAATGGGCTGATACACTGGAAATCGGTGGAGAGAAAACCCACGTCATGGTTGTAGTAATAAACAACGAATACGCGCTGTCTGTATTCTGCCCGGCAAACGTGCTGGACGAAAAAGCAGCAGCGGCACTGGACCTTGAATCATACTAAAAGCCCTGGACCCACGAAAATTGGTGTCTGGGGCTTTTTACTGTTTTTCATGAAAGGAGAAAGAGTAAATGAAAAACAAAACACCTGCCAAACGGGTTGATATCGTCACACTGAAGCTTGTTAGAGAAAGCAGCATGCTGTACCAGACCCGCAGTGTCAAGTCACCCGGTGATGCAGCGGATTTAGTCAGAAACTTCATTGAAGACGCAGACCGTGAACAATTCTGGATTGCGTGCCTTGATACCAGGCACCAGCCCACGGCCCTGCACGCAGTAAGCATCGGCACCCTGTCCCAAACGGTAGTACATCCAAGGGAACTTTTCAAAGCTGCCATAATCGCCAACGCCGCAGCCGTAATCCTGTACCACAACCACCCAAGCGGCGATCCAGAGCCCAGCCGCCAGGACATAGAAATAACAGAACGCCTGGTTAAGGCAGGTGAAATCCTGGGTATCCAGGTACTGGACCACCTGGTAATAGGAAGTAATGGTAAATATGTTTCCCTTAAAGAACGCGGCCTGATGGGGCAGGACCAATAATACCGGCAGTAACAAAAAAACGCAAAAGGACGGTGAAAACACATAAACTGGCTGCTACTAATAACCAAAATCATTTTGCTCATTGCCGAAGAAACGAGTACAGTTGAGGCGGTGGACCGGGTTGCCAGTGCATCAGGGGTGGACTTCTCAGAGCTGTGGGACCGCCTGCCCGGTGAATACAAATAAATAAAGCTGAAATAAATTGGGGTGAGATCCCCTTTTTTTTGCAGCCTTCCTGCTAAGTTTCAGGGCAATCAAGGCGCAAAAAAAACCGCGCCCAAAAAGCCCTGGAAGGGAAAATAGTGCCCCCAAGGTTGCCGTCGTTACAGGAAAGGGGAAATGAAGTTAATTGACTGATAATTAAAAGGGCCAGCCAGGAAAGGAACAATTCGGGAAAAAGAAATTTTGCCAAACGTGCAGCGCAATAAAAATTTTTTATAACAAATTCGATGGATTTACGAATACATACAACCCAGTCAGGGGCATTTTTGGGGGCACAACCAAGAAAACAGCACTAATTTAACGAAAAAGGCCGTAAAAGTCTGAAACCAAGAAATAAAAAAACTGTCTGATTAAACAGAGAATTCTGAAATAAATTTTAGCGACTACGTCCTTCCCCAAACCCCTTGAAGAAAATACCAAAAAAAGTGGCCAGCCTAAAATGGGCCAGGAAGCGGTTCGACAGTTTTGGGTTTAGGCGGTAAAATTTTGCCACTGGCGGAATTGGGAAATCTTTAAAAACCCATTTAAAAATTTTAACGAAGGGGGAAGGCGACATGATAAAAGCCATCAAAGCCAGAAAAATGCCGCGATTTACCAGAGGGCTTGCGCCAGGTGTGTACCGTGCTAAAATTCACTCCGTTAAACTGAATGAGGGCGAGGTGACAAACCGGGGAGTGCGGGATGTTGTTTATATAACTTTTATCTTGGATGATGGACGGACCATTGTTCAGAGGTACTTTTTCTACCTTGCCTCCCATACTCAACTGGGGCAAGTCACTGACGCGCTTATGGGACCCATTGACGAAGGTGAGGAGGTTGACCTAACAGACCTGATCGGCATGGAGTGCAGGATTACGGTGGAAATCCGCACTTCGGCCAATGGCACCGGGTGGATAAACGTAGTCGGGGTCGAACCTTTTGAAATTGATTCTTTTTAAGTTGATTAATTAACAGAACGCACTATCACTTTAACTGCGTGTACAAAAAGGAAATATGTTGACTAATTAAATTTAATTGTACCAATTTAATGGTTATATTTTTGGGGGGAAAAATATGGAATTGAGCAGAGAGATGAGAAAACTAGAAAACTCTTGGGAAAGAGGTGATTTTCCAAAACATTTAGAATGGATCGAGATTAAAGGGATAAGAGGATGGGCTGGTGAGAGAGTTAAGTTTAAATTTCCAATAGTTGCTCTTGTTGGGGAAAACGGTGTTGGAAAGAGTACCATTATACAAGCAGCTGCATCTATATATAAAGACCCAGTTAAAACTTTATTTGCTTCGCATTTCTTCCCCGATACGGCTTGGGAAGAACTCACAGGTATTGAAATTAAATCTTCCGTTAGGGAGGGTAACAGTTCAAAAATTGTTTCAATCAGAAAACCTACAACGAGATGGAGAGGAAATGAAAACAGACGAGAAAGAAAGGTGGAATTTTTAGATTTAAAGAGGATTCAACCAATATATGCAAAACCAGGTTATTTAAGGCTCGCTAAAAGAAATGTACAGGAATCAGAATCTGAGCTCTTTACCGATGAACAAAAAGGCCGTTTTTCAACAATAATTGGGAAAACCTATGAAACGGCGAAGTTATCTACTACTAATTTAGACTCTACCCGTCAAGTGCCGGTTGTATCTGTGAGTGGTTATAATTATTCAGGGTTTCATCAAGGCGCGGGAGAATCTACTATTGCAAACTTAATTTCATTGGACATAGCTCCTTATAGCTTAGTTCTTATAGACGAAATAGAAACATCGTTGCACCCAAGGGCACAAAGAAGATTAATTAGGGATTTAGCTAATATTTCTAGAAATAAGAAGATACAATTGATAATTACAACTCATTCCCCATACATACTTGAAGAGCTGCCTTTTGCCTCCAGAGTTTATATTTTTAATGATACAAATGGTAAAAAAGTAGTCGATGGTATAAGTGTTGATTTTGCTTTATCAAAAATTGACGAAGGTAATTACCCGGAATTAGACATATATGTTGAGGATGACATTTCTAAGATTTTATTGGAAGAAATAATAGCTAAATTCAACGTAGATTTACTGCCAAGAATATCCATAGTTCCTTATGGTTCCGCTTCTGTTGGCAAATCGTTGGGAACAATGGTTTCTCAGGGTAGATTTAAAAAACGAACAATAGTAATTTTAGATGGTGACCAGGACCCAGCGCCAGGGTGTTTATTATTGCCCGGAGATGATGCTCCCGAGAGGGTGATATTTAACTCATTAAAAGAGATTGGATGGCCTGACATTGCAGCAATAATTAATCGTTCACATTCTCAATTAGTAAATAATGCTGAACATGCAATTACTTTATCCAGTCATCATGACTGGATAAAGCATGTCGCGGATAAGGTGATAGTCGGTGGAAATGAGTTATGGAGAGCAATGTCACGAGTTTGGGTTAATAGAATTATGCAGGAACATGAGGTAGAACAAATTATTGGTGAAATAGAAGAGAAACTTGGACAAGGTTAATAAGTGATTATTTGAATTTAGTTTATGCTTTTTATGCTCGAGGAAGTTTTCGGGCCTAGCTTGCGCCATTCCCCAAAAACTTTCTAAAGGGGACAGTCCCTCATTTGGGTAACACATTAACGAACTAAAGGATAGGGCTCAGAACAAGAATGCCCGGATTAAAACATTCTCATACTAAATTGCTTTTTGTATCCAATTTGATAACTACTGAAAATGCGTACATCATTTCTAAAGGCCTTGCAATCGTCTTTAGGTACTCCCCCCTTAGCTAACTAATCAAACCGCAAATAAGGGCATTCTAGCGCGCTCATAGTTATTCTATATTTAGCCATTCTTTTGAATCTGGTATAATAAGGGCAAGGAAACCTGCTGCCGAAAGGGGCGCTGTTTTGGTGGAGATGAAACGCATCAACCGCACCAACGATTACCTGTTCAAAAGGATATTCGGCTCTGAAGAGGGCAAGGATGCACTCATGAGCTTTCTAAACGCAGTGCTTAAACCACCGCCGGGGCAAGAATTAACATCTACACATTTCACATCAGGGAAGACCAAACAGGCGAGTTATTAAACGACGATCTGGAAATTCATTTCCTGGAACTAAAGAAGATTACCGGTCAAAAGCGCAAGCCGCAAAACGACCTGGAGGAATGGCTGCTTTACTTTAACAATATCCAGGGTGAAGAAATGGAGGCAATCGCCATGGGCAACCCGGGAATTCGCAAAGCTTTGACCATAGAGCAGATCTTCTTAAAGGACAAGAAAGAGCGCAGGTTATACGAGCTCAGGGAAAAGGCTGTCAGGGACGAAATCTCCATGCTGGCCGGCGCAAGGGCCGAGGGCAGAGCTGAAGGCATGGCCGAAGGTGAGGCCAGGGGTATAGCCAAAGGTGAGGTTAAGGGCAGGGCCGATGCCATCTGCATGTTTCTTGATGTAAGATTTGGTGAAGCTTCACGAGGGCTGCAAAGAAAGGTAAGGTTCATCAGCAAATTGGAAGCCTTAGACAGGATTATCAACCGGATTTATACCGCCGCATCGCTGGATGATGCCGAGGCTATCATAGATAATGCTATAACCCGTTAAGAATGTAGTATAATCAAGATAAACGGGGTAACACGAGGACAAACTGCCTCACTTGAGCAATAACATTGACACTTTCGTATGGCCTGCTCTTACTGCTAGCAAGAACATCAGCACCGCCTGTTGGCAACCACAGAAAACTGCGTACGGCGCTTTTAAAGGCTTTACAATCGTTGTTAGCTATATTCAGTATATTTCCCCTTAGCCAACTAATCAAACCGCAAATAAGGGCATTCTTCCGCGTTTTAGGCATGGTTTTGAAAGGCATATAACTCTTGCTCTGGGAGAAGCCCTAACTGGCCTCTCCCTTGGCTTTTTGTAATTGAACAGGCGGCCTGTATTCGGTTTTATGCTTCATCATGCTATAGGCAATATTAACCAGCCTGCGCATCACGTAAACCATAGCCTGCTTCCTGCTCCGGCCCTTCTGCTGCTTCTTCAGGTAATACTGGTACATTACCGGGTTCCTGGGGTTTTTGTTCTTATCCACCTGAATGTGGTTTAAAGCCAGTATATAAAACGCATAGTTTAATCTGCGGTTACCGTACCGGTTACTGGTTTGTCGCAAGCTTTTACCGGAACTCTTGTTCAAAGGAGCAATACCGGATATCTTAGCCACCTTGACGGAAGGAAAGGGCATACCATCCATACGGCAAGTGGTAATATTCTTCTACCGTGAAAATGACAACGGCCTGCACCGGCTGCGGGATACATGGGACAAAGGAACACTTGAATACGCCTACGAAGTAATTAGAGTGTGGGAACAGCGCAGGCAGCCGGTGATAACGGCAAAACTGGTAGGACTGTACCCCCTGCTGCCCTTGATGAAAGGTGAAAACGAACAGGAGACACCGGAGCAGGTACTAAAGGAATGCGTGAATGTAGTGCAGGAAGTGGAAGACGAATCACTGCAACTGGACCTGCTGGCGGTAATGGCCATAATGGCAGGCGGCAGGTTCCCGGAGAAACTGGTACTTTCAATGATAAGGAGGGAAACCGTCATGGAATCACCTATCTTCCAGGAATGGGTTAAAGAAGAAAGAGCAGGTGCCAAAGCAGAGGGTAAAGCAGAGGGTAAAGCAGAGGGTAAAGCAGAAGCCATTTGCAAATACCTTGAAGTCAGGTTTGGCCTGGCAGCACAGGAACTACAGCGGCAGGTGAGAGGCATTTCCAGCCTGGACGAGCTAAACCGGATAATAAACAACATCTATACCACCGGAACGATTGAAGAAGCGCAAGCGGTTGTACTGGGAACAAGAAACTAAGAAATGGACCCGTAACAATTTCGCCAGATAATAGTATGGCTGCGGAACGTAATCAAACGCAAACTGCCGGAACCGCTGCAAAATGAAATAGACCGCGTGCTGGATGAAACCGAACTGCTGGAGGTGGAAAAAATGATCACCAACATTGAACGTACGCTGGATGAAATGAGGAAACAGGCATTGTTGCAAGGAAAGATAGAAGGAAAGGCTGAGGGAAGAGCTGAAGGAATAGCCGAAGGAATAGCAAAAGGAATAGCTGAAGGTAAATTTGAAGGCAAAGTTGAAACAGCCAGGGCAGCACTAATGGAAGGACTAAATGTTGAAATTGTAAGCAAAATAACCGGGCTAACGCTGGATACTGTACTGGAACTAAAGAAGGAACTGAAAAACTAATAATAAATGGCCATAGTGCCAAGGATATTGAATTAATGCAGTTTAGCGTGTTACCCAATTTCAAGAAATGGCGGGCGGAACCCGAAAACCTGATAGCCGCAGAGTCCAGGATCAGGGATGCGGACATGGCCAGAGAAATAATGGCACTGGCAAGGTACAGCATTCTCCAACAGGTCACCATGGCCATGTTGGTTCATGCCAATCGGCAGGCGAAAAGTGTCCTGTGGCTTTTGATGCAGCATGACAATTATTACTGATTTTTAATTAGCTTATTTGCCGGTACAACCCTGAGGAAGATTGCCGGGCTAAAGCACAAGCCGCAAAAGCCGAGGGACGGTTTGAAGATACATCAATATACTTCGTTTGTAGAACATGGCTGAATTGTCTTTGAGTACTATTTTGCAATATCTGGGATAAGCATATTGATAAATGCTTTTTTATAGAATGGCAAGATTGTATTTTTTCTCGTCACTATGCCAAGGTAATTTGGCTTAAAATATTGCTTTAACGGGATAAAAGCAAGCTTTCTCTTTTTCATTACTGGCAGCTCCTGAACAATTGAGGCAAATGAAATTCCCAGCCCCATTTCACTATAGAGGGAACTCAATTCTACGTTGGACGACTCCATAATAACCCTGTATACCAACCCCTTCCGAACAAACAGTTTATCCAATTCTTTGCGATAGTTTAAACCGCTATCCCGCGGCGGCAATATTAGCGGGTATTCTACGATATCCTCGATTTTCACATTTTTTTTGCAGTTAAGGGATGATTCTTGGGCACTAGCAGAACAACTTCGACTTGTTTCCAAGGTTGAAAATCTAGCTCTGGGGGAACCATTGAATTCAGGAGAAAGCCAAAATCAACTTCCCCTTTTTTAACAAGTTCGATTACATTTTGCTGAGACCGGTCTAATATTGTTAATTCAACCAGTGGAAATAGTCTTAAATATTTTTCTAAAGGAACAGGCAAAACGTGATACAAAGTGGTAAATGGGGCAGCTACTTTTAACTGTCCTTTTTTTAATCCTTTTAACTCATTTAAATCATCAAGCAATAGATTATACTTTTTGATTATTTCCTCTGAAAAGGCAAAAAATTTCACACCTGCTTCGGTAAGTCTTATTTTACGCTTTCCGATTCTTTCGAAAAGAAGGCAATCTAATTCTTTTTCCAAAGCTTTTATTTGATGAGTCAGGGCGGATTGGGTCTTATAGATAGTCTGGGCTGCTTTGGTAAAGCTCCCGTTTTTGTAAAAACTTTTCCAGTATATTTTCTTTACCGGTAAAATATGAAATTATAATTTCCACTATCCTTATTTAATTCTTCATAAGAGTAATGCTCATTATGTACCCTATAAGGCTGTGATTTACCTTATTATACCTGCAGGGCGCGTGGGAACAATTGACTGTATTGAAATTTTAGAGATCCAGGCACTGTAAAGTTTGCTGTAAAACAGCCGATAAATAATTCAAAGGTAAGATGCATGAAAGGCAGTGATATCCAGTGATTACCAGCCTGCGCATCGGCGGCCTGGCCTCAGGTATTGATACCGATTCTATTATGAAAGACCTGATGCGTGCCCATAAAATACCCCTGCAAAAATTACAGCAGGAGAGGCAGATATTAGAGTGGAAGCAAGAGTTTTACCGGGAAATTAACACTTCGCTACGCACTTTCAGGGATACAGCCTTTAATATGAGGCTGCAGGGTACATTTATGACCAAAAGTGCCGCTTCCTCCAATGAAGGCGCGGTTACGGCCAAAGCCAATAACAGTGCCCACCCTGGCAGTTATACCGTAAAAGTGCACAATTTGGCCACAGGTGTATTCAAGGGAAGTCAAGGTGAACTGGCCGGTATAAGGGATGAAGAGGGAAACATCAAGACACTGGCCCAGCAGTTCTGGGACGATGACGCGCCGGAAAAGATTTCATTTACTTTGACGGGGTTTAAAGGGGGAAAAGAGAAATCCGAAACCTTTACCTTTAACACGGAAACCAACACAATTTTTGAGGTTGTGGCCTGGATAAACAATGCCGACCTGGGCATTAAAGCCAGTTATGATGCCGATTTAAACCGCTTTTTTTTAAGCACCGAATCCGTTGGCGCTGAACAAAAAATACTGGTGAAAAATGATGAGTATAATTTTTTGTCCTCTAATGATAATGGAGACAGTTTATTAAAATTGGACCTTCTGACAGATGCAGAAGCAAAGGGCACAGACGCCAAGTTTGATTTCGGCGATGTAATAGGTATTGAGAGTTCCTCCAACACCGTGACGGTCAACGGCATAACCCTGGAACTTAAAGCAGGTGATGGTGCCACCAGTACCATCACGGTGGCCAGCGATACTGAAGCCGTTTTTAACACCATCGTGGACTTTGTAAACCAATACAATGCCCTAATGGAAACAATATCCAACAAGCTTTATGAAAAGCGCTATCCCGATTACCCGCCCCTGACCGATGAAAAGCGGGAACAGCTCACCGATGACCAAATTGAAAAATGGACTGAAAAGGCCCGCAGCGGCCTGCTGCGTTATGATAGCATATTATCCGACATATACAACAGATTGCGCACCACCATCTCCTCCGTGGTGTCCGGGGTTTCCGGGGGATATATGGAGGGCGGCAAGCTAGTAAAAACCGATAACCTGGCCAAGATTGGTATTAACACCACAGCGGATTACATGTCGGCCAAACTTGAAATTAACGAGGATCAATTGCGCAAAGCCATTGAAAAGGATCCCCAGGGAATTATCGATTTATTCACCAAGGGCGCCGGTGAAGGGGACGTCTCTGATAATGAATTGGGCATTGCCAGGCGGCTCTATGATAACGTTAATTACGGCATCAACCGTTTGATGGAAAAGGCGGGTAATGCAAGTGATTTCAAACTGGTGGATGAAAGTGTCATTGGGGGGGAAATCAGTGATATCGACGATAGAATTGAAACCACCGAAAAGCGCCTGCAGCAGTTGGAGGACCGCTACTGGCGCCAGTTTACAGCCATGGAACGGGCTATTCAACAGTTGAATTCCCAGAGCATGTGGCTAATGCAGCAGTTTGGCATGGGTGGTTATTAAACATCGTTGTTTGGAGGTGTAAAAAATGGCGTTAAGTAACCCGTATCAAAAGTACCAGCAAAATTCGGTGACCAGCGCTACACCCGAAGAATTGACCCATATGCTGTACAGCGCCGGGGTGCGCTATATTCGCCAGGGCATCATGCATATCCAAGAAAACAATATGCAAAAAGCCCATGAGACCCTGATCAAAGCCCAGGAGATTTATATTCACCTCCAGGCCACCCTGAACAAAGATATTGAAATATCCGCCAACCTGGATCGCCTGTACGATTTTATTATTCGGCATCTAATGCAGGCCAATATTAAAAAAGATACCGCCATGCTGGCGGATGTGGTGGGGCTGGCCGAGGAATTGCGGGATACCTGGAAAGAAGCCATGGACAGGGCCAGAGGCAGGTAATTAAAATTGAACAGTGATGATTTAATAGCGGGTATGCTTGATCAAAAGCTTGAACTGTTAGGGCAATTTTGTGCCCTTACGGAATCGATGCTAAATGCCCTGGGCGACGAAGACATGCAAAGATTTAACGATTTGCTTGAGTGCAGGCAGGATGTTATTGACCGGGTGAATGATTTGGATGTCCGATTGGCAAAGTGTGGGATTCCATTTTCCCCCGGGGATATCAGGCCGGAGGGCGTGCAACCCGGTGCAAGGCAGCAAATAACCGGTGAAATTAATGCATGTTTAACAAAGGCCCGGGAAATGGACCGGCAAATACACACCATTATCCAGCAAAGGTACCGGGATTTGACAAAGAATGCAAGTGCCGTGAGGGTGGCCAGGCAAGCGGAAAATATATATCGAAAAAAAACAGCATCCAGGTATGGTTATTTTATCGACAAAAAAAAATAGCCATAACCGGTGGGAGGTGAGATATATGAGGATAACCGGTGCTGACGCCGGTGTTATAAACAATATTAATACATATAAAACACCGCCGGCCAGTGAAAGGCAACAGGATGGTTTAAGGCTTGCCTCTGAGGGCCTGTCGTGGGAAAAGAAGGTGCATGGCGGGACGCGTTTTGGGCAAGGTGATTTGGAAGAAGCCATAAGCCAGTTGAATGATACCATGGATTCTTATACCACCGGATTGCGTTTTGAACTTCATGAAAAAAGCGGCGAAATAATGGTCAAAGTGATTAATGTGGAGGATGATACGGTGATTCGAGAAATACCGCCGGAAAAGGTGCTGGATATGGTGGCCTACTTTAAAAGGGTGCTGGGTATTATTGTTGATGAGTTGATTTAATCTTTAGGGTGCAAGGTATTGCTGGTACCGGCAATACCTTTTTTCTTTTTAATTTGGGACCTTTGTATCATAGCATGACTTTCCATAGTCTGATATAATTCGCCAAGATAACGGTAAATTTTTATTTGTTATTCAGACGTCCATGCCGCTAACGCGGCACCTGCAGGGGATGTAAATTACCCAGCGTTATTTTTAAGGTTGAATATGCTAATATTTACTATTTATTACAAGTAAAGTAATGCTCTACAGGAAAGAAGAAATTATTAAAATTTTCTTGCTTTTTTATTAATTTTTTAGCAGATTTAGTTGCAACCTTATCTTACTTGGAGGAAAAAATATAATAATGTTGAAATAGTATACTATGAAGAATAATTTTAGAAGCTTCCTGGGGGTTACATAGTGGAATTTTTTCGTGACACGATTTCAACCATACTGGCAAAACAAATGGATGCCTGTACGCTGCGCCAGAAAGTTATTGCCAACAATGTTGCCAATGTAAACACGCCCGGCTTTAAAAAATCCCGGGTTAATTTTCAGCAACATTTGAGGGAAGCGCTGGGCAGCGGAAGTTTTGCTATGCGTACCACCAACGTGCGACATATTGCAGCGGGGCCGAGCGGTCTTGACAACCTGGTACCTGAGGTTGTTCTGGAAAAAAGCACTGCCATGAAGGCCAGCGGTAATAACGTAGATATCGATGAAGAAATGGTTAACCTGGTCAGCAATACCCTGTTATACAGACTGGCGACGCGGGTGCGCAGTGACCGGGCCAATACCATGAGCTATGTAATTAAAGGGAGGTAGATAACCGTGGCGCTATTTGAAAGCTTCGGTATCAGCGCATCGGGTATGGCGGCAAACCGGTTCTGGTCCGATCTGATAGCCAATAATGTAGCCAATATTAACAGCAGCGGCACTCCCGGGGACCCTGCCAACCAGCCTTACCGCAGGCAAGTTCCGGTTTTTAACGAAATATTGCGCCAGCAAACCGGAGCCAGGCAAAAAAGTACCGTCCAGGCACCGGGGAAGGGTGTGCAAGTTTCCCAATTGGTGCACGTGGACAGTGAACCCACTTTAATTTACGACCCTGGTCACCCGGATGCCGACCCGCAAACCGGTTATGTGGCTTACCCCAATATTAACATTCTTAATGAAATGGTTAACTTGATATCAGCCACCAGGGCCTACCAGTCCAATGTCACTGTATTGGAAGCCGCCAAAAGTATGGCTGTTGCCGCGTTGGATATGGGTCGCTAATTATTGCTTGTTATTATGATAAAGAAAAAGGATGAAACAAATGAAAGTTCTACCTGTCGTTTCACCTGCACCGGTTTTGAATCCGTTGACTGACCGGTCGGCCGGTGAAATACAAAAAGATTCCTTTAGAGAAGTATTCGACAGAGCGATGCAAAACTTAAATGAAAAACAGCTTAACTCCGAACAAACGATAAAAAATTTTTTAACCGGTGAGGTTCAGGATCTCCATACAGTGATGATCGCCATGGAAGAAGCAAAGCTTACCATGCAGTTGGCGGTCGAGGTGCGTAACAAGGTAATTGAAGCTTATCAGGAATTGGCAAGGATGCAGATTTAGTAATTATCATGGATTCGAAGGCGTGGTCGGATGAATAGCGGTTTAATACTGAAAATACGGCAATGGTGGCAAGGACTGGGACGACAGCAAAAAATAATGTTTACAGCGGGTTGCGCAGTTATCCTGGTTACCGTTGCCGTGCTTGGTTCGTTACTGCTGCGCCCCAATTACGCACCTTTGTTTTCTGAGCTTGAACCACAGGATGCCGCCAGGATAATGGAAGAGCTGGACAGCACCCAGACACCGTATCGTTTGACTAATAACGGTAAAACAATTGAAGTCCCGGCGGAGCAGGTGTACAAGCTGCGCATCCAGATGGCCAGTGCAGGTGCGTTATACAATAATGGGGCTGGATTTGAACTATTTGATGAAAGTAAATTCGGTATCACGGAATTTGAGCAGCATGTGGGTTATCAAAGGGCCTTACAGGAAGAATTGCGCCGTACCATTGTACAGTTGTCTGAAGTGGAACAGGCCAGAGTCCACCTGGTTCTGCCCAGGGAAAGTGTTTTTCTGGATTCGGAGGTTATTCCATCGGCTTCCATAGCCCTTAAGTTAAAGCCTTATACCAGGCTGGAACCAAACCAGGTGCAGGGCATCCAAAGCCTGGTGATGGGTAGTGTACAAGGGTTGGTGCCGGAAAACATACATATCATCGACGATCAGGGTAATGTGCTAAACGCTGGATTGTCAGACGGTGAAGAATTATCGGCTACCGTGGCTCTGAAAAATTTTGAGTTAAGAAGAAAATTTGAGCAGGAAACCGAGACCCGGCTGCAGCAGATGCTTAACCGTATTCTGGGGCCGGGCAAAGCTGTGGCCATGGTTTCTGCTGAATTGGATTTCGATCACCAGGAAACAGTTCGCACGGAGTACGGGCCCGGAGCCGTGCTCAGCGAGCAGAGGGTCAATGAAGAGGGAGCCGGTGGTGCGGCGGCAGGTGTGCCGGGTGATAACGAATTGCCGGGCGAGCAATTGCCCGTTGCGGACCTGGGGAACGAGTCCAATTATAACCGGGAGCAAACCACCACCAATTACCAGGTGGATACCACTCAGCAAACTTTGGTCAAGGCACCGGGAGCCATTCGCCGCCTGTCGGTTTCGGTCACAGTGGATGGTGAATATACTGAGGAAAACCTGAATTCACTGCAGCAGACCCTGGCCGCCGCGGTTGGATATGACGCCGCCCGGGGGGATCAAATAACCGTAACCAGCGCAAGTTTTCATGAAGATGTTTTACCCGGTTTTGATGAGCCGGCAGCTTTGGCCCCGGCTTTAGACCAGCGGGATTTAATCATTGCAGCGGGTATCGCTCTGGCTTTATTAGCCATTTTACTGGCTGTGATCCTGTTGCTAAGGAGAAGGGCGCGACTGCGTGAAGAAGCGCTGGCGGAGCAGGAAGCCGAGGAACTGGCACGACTTCAGGCGGCCGCTACAGCCGAAGAACAGGAACAGCTTATCATTGAAGAACCTAAACCGGGATACCGTACCCGAATCAGGGAAATTGCCAAGGAAAGACCCGGTGATGTTACGGAAATTATCAAAGTCTGGTTGAAGGAGTAAGCTCTTATGTCTGGTTCTGCGGCAAAGCTTAACGGATTACAGAAAACTGCCATATTATTGATTTCCCTGGGCTCGGATTTGTCCGCTGCTATATTGAAAAAGAACTTTCATCAAGAGGATATTGAAAAAATTACCCAGCAAATATCCATGATGAATACCGTGCCCAGAGAGGTGCAGGAGGAAGTGCTGGAAGAGTTTGCTCAGATGCTGCAAGCACGGGAGTTTTTAATGGTGGGTGGGCCCGAATATGCCAAAGAAATGCTCCAAAAGGCCCTCGGTGATTCCAAAGCACTGGAAATACTGGAAAAGGTACAAAGAACCATTAAAAACAGGCCCTTTAGCACGCTGCGCAAAACAGATCCCAAACATTTACTTTCGTTTATTCGCGATGAACACCCCCAGGTGATCGCTTTGATATTAACCCACCTGCACAGTGAACAGGCGGCCTTGATTCTGTCCGCCTTAAGTCCCGAACAGCAAAGCGATATCGCCCGCCGTATTGCTATAACCGACCGTGTTTCGCCGGAAATGATGCGCGAAGTTGAGAGCATCCTGGAGCGAAAATTATCAATGGTGGAACAAAGCGAGCAGAGTTTGAGCGGCATAAAGGCGCTGGTGGATATTATCAACCGGGTTGACCGGGGTACCGAAAAAACAATACTGGAAGAACTGGAGATTACCGACCCCGAATTAACCGAGGAAATACGCAAACTGTTGTTTGTGTTTGAGGATATTGTCAAACTACCTGATTCCTCCATTCAGCGAGTGTTGAGGGAAGTGGATCCCAAGGATTTGGCCAGGGCTATGCGGGCCAGCAACGAGGATGTTCAGGAGCGGGTATTTAAAAATATGTCCAAGCGTGCTTCCGATATGCTGCGTGATGAAATTAAATACATGGGACCGGTTCGCCTGCGGGATGTGGAAGAATCACAGCAAAGGATTGTGCAGATTATCAGAAGACTGGATGAAAGCGGTGAAATTATCATAGCGCGAGGTGGAGAGGATGCCATTATTACATAAAATAATCCGTAATGAAGAAATGGTGCTGGGTGATTTGATGCACCGGCATTCTCTGGATATAAGGCATACCTTTTTACTCAAAAAAAAGCAAAGCCCTCCGCTTGAAAAAAATAAGGAGCAGATCGCTGAATCTGATAAAAAAGCAAAAGAAACGGATGCAGCAATCCGGCAATTATTGTCCGAGGCCAGGCAGGAAGCCGAAGCTATTATTGAAAATGCTCGAAAGGAGGCCGGCGAGATTATTGCTGGTGCCTGCCGGCAGGCTACCTCAGAGGCGGAAAAAATAAAAGCTGATGCGGCTCGGGAAGGCCGGGACAAGGGTTACAAAGAGGGCATGGATGCCGCTATGCAGGAGGCGGCATCCATAAAAAAACAGGCCAGAGCAGTGCTGGCGTTGGCTGAGGAAGCTCGCCGGGAGATGCTGGCCGGGTTAAAGGATGAGGTGCGTTCCCTGGCGCTGGAAATTGCTGAAAAAATTTTGAACCGGGAGCTGCGGGCCAGTGCGGATGCAGTGCTGGATATTGTTCACGAGTGCTTGCAATTGGTGGCTAACCGCTCTTATGTGGTTTTATGGGTTCATCCCCGGGATAAAGAAATTTGCGAACAGCAACGTGACCATTTATTGGGACATTTACCCCCCCGGGCTGAATTGCACATCATGGCCAGTGACGAGGTGGAGCCGGGCGGCTGTGTTGTGGAAACTGATTATGGTAAGGTGGACGCCAAGCTATCCACCAGATGGCAAGCCCTGCTGGCTGCATTAAGTGAAGGATCTGAATAGTACAATGCAGGAATATATCAGGGAAATACAGAGATGGCGGCAAAAGGTTCAGCAAGTGAAATTAGTGCGGTCCACAGGTAAAGTTACCAAGGTTATTGGCCTGACTGTGGAGGTTAAGGGCGTTACAGCCGGGGTGGGTGAGGTTTGTGATATTATCGTGCCCGGTGAAAGTGAACCTGTAATGGCGGAAGTGGTGGGTTTTCAGGAGGATTCCTCCATATTAATGCCGCTTGGTGAATTACGGGGATTATACCCGGGTTGTCTGGTGGTACCCAGGGGGGAGTCACTGACCGTAAAGGTGGGTGATGAGCTTTTGGGCAAGGTGCTGGATGGCCTGGGCAGGCCTATGAACGGTGGCGGCATAAATGTTCAGCAAAATTTTACAGTTAACAACGCTCCGCCGGACCCGCTGGAAAGAAAGCGTATCAATGAGATTTTTACCACTGGTGTTCGTGCAATTGATGCGCTATTGACCTGCGGCAAAGGGCAGCGTATCGGCATTTTCGCCGGCAGCGGGGTGGGTAAGAGCACTTTGCTGGGTATGATGGCCAGGTTTTGCAGCGCGGATTTGAATGTAATAGCACTAATAGGTGAGCGCGGGCGCGAAGTGCTGGAATTTATCGAGAATGATTTAGGCCACGAAGGATTGGCCCGTTCCGTGGTGGTGGCCGCCACCTCGGACCAGCCTGCTCTGGTGAGATTAAAGGGTGCCTTTGTGGCCAGCGCCATTGCCGAGTATTTCCGTGACCGGGGCCAGGATGTGTTGCTGTTCATGGATTCCGTCACCCGCTTTGCCATGGCCCAGCGGGAAGTGGGCCTGGCCATCGGGGAGCCTCCAGCCACCAGGGGGTATACCCCCTCGGTATTCAGCCTGCTGCCCAAGTTGCTGGAACGTTCCGGTACCGCCAGGCGGGGTACCATTACTGCCTTTTATACCGTACTGGTGGAAGCGGACGATATGAATGAACCCGTCGCTGATGCGGTGAGAGGGATTTTGGACGGCCATATTGTGCTTTCCCGGGAACTTGCGGCCCGTAATCACTATCCCGCCATTGATGTGCTCCAAAGCGTAAGCAGGTTGATGAATGACCTGGCCGGTTCTGAGCACAAGCAACTGGCGGCCCGGTTGCGAAATCTTTTGGCTACCTACAAAAAGTCCGAGGACTTAATTAACGTAGGGGCTTATGCCAGGGGATCCAATAAGGCAATAGATGAAGCTATAAAGTTTTACCCCAAAATTAACCAGTTTTTATGCCAGGACGTCAACGAAAAATCAGATTTCAATAAAACCATACAGGATTTGATGTTCTTGAGGAAGTGAGCAACACATGAAAAAATTCCAGTTCCGCCTGGAACCGGTATTAAAGCACAGGGAATCCTGTGAGGAAATGGCCGCACAGGAACAGGCCCGCGTTCTGCGGGAATACCAGCAAAAATATGCGGTGCTGCAAGAAGCCAGGGAAAAACTGGCCAGGGCCGTCCAGGGCTGCCGGGTCATGGACCAGTTTGATTTAATCAACATGCAGGCCTATTGCAACTACATGTCCGACGAGGTGCAAAAACGGGAGATTGCGCTGCACAATACCAGCCAGAAGCTGGAAGAATCCCGTAAAAAATTAATCAAAGCCATGCAGGATAAATCCGTGGTGGCCAGGCTCAAGGAGAACCAGTTGCACTGCTACAACCGGCAGCTTCTCGCCTGTGTGCAAAAGGAAAACGATGAAATAGCCATTCAACAATTTATACGCCGGGTTAAATGAACACCAGTCTGTAAGAAACAGTTAAAATACAAATCTTTCTTTATTAACCGGGAACATGAATATCGGACAAAGGTGGTGGTAATAGCGGTTTAATATTGTATACGTATACTTTTATTCAGAAAAGGGGGTGTTCAGGAATAATTATTGAAAATATTTCAATGCCGGTTGTGCCGGCTAATTACGGTGGCAATGGCGAGCCTTCATCGCAGTCGTCAACTACTGGTACGGGTGCCGGTGATGGTTTTGGGCACATGCTAAAGCTTTTGGCAGTAGATGCAGGCCACGTTGGTAAAAACCAGGCGGGTAATAATAACCGGAAAGATGCAGGGTTGGCTACGGAGAATGACGATAAGTCAGTAATTGAAAAATCACACCAGACCTTGCTAATAGGATATTTGGAACAGCTTTTGCACAATACACAATTAGAACAGCCCGGCCAGGCATTTCCTTATAACATTACTCCCGGATCCCGGGACTTGCTGGGCCACTGGCAATTGCAGTCTGTCAATAGCAGTGGTTTGGAGCAGTTGGCCGCCCACCAGGCTATTACATCAAAAACGGTGGAGTTGCTGCAGGCATTGGCGTTGGGTGATTATTCACCGGCTAACCGGTTTATTGGCCACCCGGCCGGTTCCGTTTCCGGTAATGCAGCCCCGGAAATTACGGAACTGCTGGACCAGTTGCGTTTACAGGCCAGTGACAGCAATGGATTTAATCAAGCCGCTACAAACACGGCATCAAATGACACCGGTGTAAACTTGCCAAAGATAGCCAATCTTGCTGCCATGATAAACAATGACGATTTATCACCCGAGCAATTATTGCGCTTGTTAATGGCCATTAAAACCAGTGGTAAGACGGCAATACCCGGTAGTGGCACAGGTGTGGAAAACCAGGGGCAAAGTATGATGATGCAAAGAGATGACAATGCATCTAATCCAAAGGGCTGGCAGGAAACCCAAAGCAATATACTGCAACACGATAAAAATACTATCAATGCGCTGGATGCAGCTAAAAAAATTAATACCGAAACTTCAGTATCAAATGCATTACCTGAAAGTGATACGGCATACGGGCGGCCGGGTGCCGAAAAACAAGCGGTTAAAGTTAATTTATACGCCGGCATGCCATTTAACAGGCCGGTGATAAATGTTAACGGTACAAATTTACCCGGTGCTTTGCCAGGGGAAGTATCCCGGGATGGTAGCACTGGCCACCAGCAACCGGACGTGGCACAGGTGGGCGCAAACTTGACGTTGGCCAATGCCAGTACCACCAGAGCAGCGGGTCATGAAGCCATATCTTTTTTGAGGAATACTGATACGCCATTATTTGCACAACTGGCTGAGGCTGTGCGGGGGCATGTGCTCCATCATGGGCAGGGGCAGACCCAAATCCGGCTGCAATTACACCCGGCCAGTTTGGGCGAGGTAAACATTAAATTAACCTATCAGGATGGAAATATCACCACTCATTTTCATGCCGCCACTGAACAGGCCAGGCAGGCCATTGAAAACTCCATACATCAATTGCGCGAAGCCCTGGCCGGTTATCATTTAAACCTGCAAAGTGCCACGGTATCCGCGGGAGATGACGGTAACCGTTGGGGACAGCAGGAAAACCACGGACAGCAATTTAAAAAGCGGCCTGGCCATATTGTAAACATGCCTGACAAAACCGGGGAAACAAACACCGCTGCCGGCACCGAAACAACACAGGCAGGCAGTATAAACCGCCTTAACTATTTTGCCTGATCAATTTGGCTGTTTTTAAATTTTGGGTGAGGAGGTGGATGATATGCCCGAAGCTGTAAACAATAATAATAACAATTACTATTTACCCGAAAAAAATAAACCGTCCGGCGGCACAAATTCCCTTGCCGACCCCGAGGCATTTCTAAAAATACTGGTGGCCCAGTTGAAATACCAGAACCCGCTGGAGCCCCAGGACAGTTCCGCCTTTGTGGCCCAGTTGACCCAAATGGCCACCATGGAACAGATGTTCAATGTCGGCCGCAGCATGGACAACCTGGCCGGCAAATATGAGATGGCCCGTTACTTTGAATTAATCGGCGAGCAGGTTTTTCTCAACGACAATAATGAAGTTGTGGCCGGTGTAGTTGGCGGGGTTGTCATGAGCGATGGTAAACCAAGGTTTTACTTGCAGGAGGATCCCGACGCTAAACATTACACCCTGGAACAGATTTTAAGCGTGACCGGCGGTGCCAGTTACAACATTATTGATTATTTGTCACTGGTGGGGCACGGTGTTGTGGTCCAAAGCGGTGCATCAAAGGTAGAGGGCATAGTGGAAAAAATTATCATGCAAAATGGTGAGGTTGCTGTTTGGGTAAATGGTGCCGCATACAGGATAGATGAAATAAAAGAAATTCACGGTGTAAGCAAAGAAACAGCCCCGGAGCCCCGGGAACCTGAACCGGTGGATACCGGAGAGAAAGAAACGGAAAACCGCGAACCACCTGGCGATGCGGATGCCCCTGCACAAGAATAATTTGGGCTTATAAGCCGGTATCGAAGTAGGTGAAATGCCATGGAAATAAAAGGCTTGCACATTTTGCCGGAACCAATCATAAATAAACCCGCCGGCAACACACCAGCTGGCCAAAAAAATCAGTCTATCAAGGAAAGCACGGCTTTCCAGGAAATATTGTCCCGGGAACTGGCCGGGGACAGCAAAATTAAAGTTTCTGTCCATGCCCAACGCAGGCTGGCGGAAAGAAATATTGTTCTTGGCCGGCAAGACTGGGAAAAAATCAATCACGCTGTAAATAAAGCACAGGCCAAAGGTGCCAGCAATTCACTGGTGATCCATGGTGACACGGCACTGATAGTGAGTGTTAAAAACCGTACGGTAATATCCGCCATGGATGAAAATGATATGCGGGAGCATATTTTTACCAATATCGACAGTGCCGTCATTATAAAATAGCAGCCGGACCTTGTGGAGGGGGCTGCAGGCCGCCGAACGACCGAAGCGGCCAGGTAAATATTTATAGCCTTTAAATTCACCAAGGAGGTTGGAACGTGATTCGTTCTATGTATTTGGGCCTATCAGGTATGCGCAACTACCAGGTGCGCCTGGACGTGGTGGGCAATAACATAGCCAATTCCAGCACCACCGGGTTCAAGGCGGGAAGGGCCAATTTCAAGGATACTATGTATGTGACCATGGGAGCCAACGATTCCTGCCAGATAGGCACCGGCCTGTCGGTATCTGACGTGTCGAACAACTTTTCCCAGGGGATCACAATGTTCACCGGCAGGCCCCTGGACCTGGCCATCAGCGGTAACGGGTTCTTTGCCGTGCGCGATGAAGAATCCGACCGGTTGATGTTTACCCGAGATGGTTCATTCTTTATTAACAACGAGGGCAATATCGTTAATGCCTCCGGTTTATTGTTGGAGGGTGTCGGGGGTATCCCTGAGGAATATACTGTGGAAGATATTATAATTGATGAAAATGGTGAGGTATATGCCCTGGACTCGGAGGGCAACAGGGAAGATTTCGGCCAAATAGTTTTGTATAACTTTCCCAATGTAAATGGCTTGACGAAAATCGGCAACAATTTATACCTGGCCAATGATATATCCGGGGAATATATAGAAGGCACACCCGGGGAAGAGTCTTTCGGAGTTATCAAATCCGGGTACTTGGAGAACTCCAATACTGATATGGCTCAGGAAATGGCCAATCTCATCGAAACCCAGCGGGGCTACCAGGCCAGCACCAAGGTTTTCACCACCGCTGACGAAATATTGCAGTCAATTATTGAACTCAAGCGGTAAAATATTGCCACCAGGAATTATATGTTTGTTAAAATAACGGGAGGCCATATAAATGATTAGTTCATTATATTCCGGTATATTGGGTATGAAAACCCACCAGACGCGCATGGACGTCATCGGTAACAATATATCCAACGTCAATACAAACGGCTATAAGGCCAGCCGGGCCAACTTTCAGGACGTTATGTACCAAACAGTAAAACAAGGTAGCCTTAAGACCAATCCGGCCCAGAGGGGGATCGGTACCACCCTTGCCAGCATAAATACTTACATGACCCCCGGGGCATTGCAACCCACCGGCCGGACACTAGACCTTGGTATTTCCGGCAGCGGTTTTTTTAAAGTTGTCGATGGTGATATTGAGTATTACACCCGGGAAGGTGTCTTTTATCTGACCCGCAGCGGTGATATCGTTAACTCCAGTGGCTATACACTGGTGGGGGAAACCTGGAATAAGGCGAAAAAGGAAGTTAGCGTAACGGACCCTGATGCTGTAATTATTGCTAAGGCAACGGGTGGAACTTATGCGGTTAATAATAAAAATATTACAATAGAGTCTATAGGTGATGGCACAAAATTGAACGGTTATACTATAGAGTTTGATACTAGCACCGACTTAAGCACAGTTAATAGTACTGATAAGATAATTACTGTTGGGATTCAAACTGCTAGCGATCAAGAGGATATAAAGAAAGCAATTAACGATGCAATTGACCTTGAACCAAGTTTAAACGGAGTGGATGTTAACTTTAACGTAACGGGTACGCTTGATAACGCTGAACTAGCAACATTGGAGCTTAACATATCCACTTCCCGGGCATCGGGAACGGCAAATGAAGGTGACCCTAGTAAAGAAGTTACCATTACAACTGCCGGCGACGGAACAAAATTGGATGGCTATACAATAGAGTTTACAACTAGCGGAGACAGCAAAGTTAACACCAATACAAAAACAATAATAGTAAATATTAGCGGGGTTTCTGATACGGATGGTTTTAAAGCGGCAATTAATAATGTAATTAGTGGGGTGCAAAGTCTTCAAAATATGAAAATTGCAAATATCAGCTACAACGGCACTGATATTGAAACCGACCTTGCAGGGCAAAGTATGACCATCTCAACCCCCAAAAAATCCATACAGCTCCAGGGTGTGCTGGCGGATGGAACCAAAGTTGCCGCTCCAGTTGAAATAGACCTTTCATCCTCCGAGGCTTTGACTTTGGATCAAGTAATCAATCAGATCAATGTTTACCAGGAAAAATCAGGGGTAATGGCGTACAAGTATACCGATGATAATGATATTACAAGGTTGGCTTTAACAACTGTGTACAACGGTTACGATGAAAAATACGAATCAGACACCGCACTGGAGATTGTATGTAATGGGTTCGAAACAACCTCCGGTGATCCTGATCTCAATGCATCGGTAACTATAAGCGGTTATAATCCCGGCGCTGCCCTCAGTATAATTAACATCCCCGTTGCCGACCTTACCATTCAAAGCGACGGTATAATATCGGGTACGGATAACAATAACGTGCCGATTATGTTTGCCGGTGGTGCGGACGCAGCAAAAATTTCCCTGTTTACCTTTAATAACCAGGACGGACTGGAAAGGTATCAAAATAATCTATTCAAAGAGAGCGCCAGTAGCGGCCCAGGAGTAGGTGGCGTTGCCGGCAGTAACGGTTACGGCACCATCGAATCGGGCTATCTGGAAATGTCCAACGTGGAACTAACCGATGAGTTTTCCAATATGATCACCACCCAGCGGGGCTACCAGGCCAATTCCCGCATCATCACGGTATCCGATACCATGTTGGAAGAGCTATTAAACCTGAAGCGCTAGCGTTAACAATTTGCTTTTGCGTTTATCCATTGGACAAGGAGGTTATGTTAGTTTTCACATATTTGGATTGAACCCGTGCGCCCCGGGCGCGCCGGTTCAATCCAGGGCATAAATTTATTGGATAATGTTGCTTATTAAGTACATACTGTTTATAATATAATAATGATTATTATAGCACTGGCCAACAGTGACCACAAAGTTAGGATGAGTGAAAAATGGCACTGAGAAAAAGCAAAAAGGAAGATAAAAAAAATAAAAATAAGGCTCCTGCCGTTGATAACCCGGGGCGCGGTAACCTGCTGGCTATGTTCTTTATGATGCTGGCGGTGTTTTTGGTGGGGGCAGGCATGGTCATCGGCTATTTTAAATTCCTTGACCCGGACAATAAAGAAGCTGTGGCCAATGAAAAGGCCGGCCAGAATATCCCACTGGCGGCCATGGATTTGGGCGATATGGTGGTTAACCTGTCGGGGGGCGCCGGCGGCCATTTCCTTAAAGCCAGTATCGTCATCGAATACAATGCGGACAAAAAGGTGGCGGAACTGGTTGAGAGCAAAAAACCCCATATTATTGAAGCCATACAATTTACCCTGCGTAAAAAATCTGCCGGTGATATCAAACCTCCCGAAGCCACCGAAAAATTAAAGCAGGAGCTGATTAAAGCCGTTAATGAGCGTCTTGGAACAGAGGATGCTGTGCAAAGGATTATCTTTACTCAGTTTATTGTTCAGTAAACATAAAAGTTATTGTGACAAATATGGGCAGCTTTGGGTTTGACTGACACATGAAAATTTTGAGGGGTGTGGCAAAGTGCTTTCACAGCGTGAATTGGATGAGTTCCTGGGCAGCTTCAATAGTGGTAAGACAACGGTGAAAAAGGTGAATTTTCCTCCGCTGCGGGTCGAGCCCGGGCTACTGCACTCCCGGTTGCCCATTGATTTTATCGGTGATGTTGCGGTTGAAATTTGTGCCGAATTGGGACAGGCAAATATGACGGTACGGGATATTTTAAACATGAAGGAAGATACCGTAATTGAGCTGGAAAAGGCTGCCGGTGACACTGTCGATCTAAAAGTGAACGGGCAGAATTTTGCCCGGGGTGAGGTTATTATCATCGGTAATAACCTGGGGGTGAGGGTGGACCGGGTGAATGATATTAAACTGCCCTCCTCCGAAGAAAGGGATGTAAATGCCAGTGGATAGGGAAATGTTATTTGCCCTGGTGGAAATCATTATTTTATTGCCGCTTACCTGTGGTCTGGCTTACCTGGCTATCCGGTTTGGCTTTGGCCGGGCTAAATCTCCCTGGGGATTTAACCACGGGAAAAGGATGCGGGTTTTGGAACAGGTGTCCATGGGGCCAAAGTGCGGTCTCTCCCTGGTGCAGGTGGGGGGTAAATATTTGCTTTTTGCCCACCAGGAGGGGTGCGTGGTTCTGGTCAAGGAACTGGATGAATTACCTGCGGAAATTGATATTGCTTCGCCACAGTGGCCTGCTATTAATCAGCTGGTTAATAACATCAACCTATTTGGTACCAAGCAAGGCGGGAACAGGCATTGATACAATCAAGAGGATGTAAATACATATTATTAATTGCGTTTTGGTCTTTACTATTTAGTTTTTCATATAAAGTTAACTCGTCATATGCCCAGCCGCTTCCGGGGATAGATTTGAACGTACAGCCCACCGATGATCCGGTTCAGGTGGTCAACAGCATTAAAATATTGCTTATGTTGACTCTGCTTTCCCTGGTGCCGGCAATTTTATTAATGACCACCAGTTTTACCCGCATTATTGTGGTTTTGTCTTTGCTGCGCAGTGCCGTGGGCACCCAGCAAACCCCGCCCAACCAGGTAATCATCGGGCTGGCTCTTTTTCTGACTGTTTTTATCATGGCCCCGGTGGCAAGCCAGATTAATGACCAGGCAGTTAAACCTTATTTGGCCGGTGAAATATCCCAGGAGCAGGCTATAGCAGCCTGTCTGAGTATTAACATAATCAAGGAAAATTAGATACTATTAGCAGGGCAATTGGTACAAGTTGTCGAAATATACAATATTATGATCAAAGGATATAAGCCATACAACCCAAATCAAATATATTTATTTCCGCCCGCGCCACAGGATTGGTTACCCAAGGAACATCTTGTTTATTTTATCAGTGATCTTGTTGACCACTTGGATCTAACGGTTATCCACAAGGTATACGAGAAAGGGATAAAAGGTCAACCACCGTATCATCCTGTTTTAATGACTAAGATT